>JBHHXS010000049.1:0-16138 GCA_046757145.1 Phycisphaerae bacterium
AAGCGTCTCCACGGCCCAGGCGGGTTCGGTAGGTACGCCCTTTGGGAGTGTGACCTCGCCCGCGTCCTTGGTGGCTGCTTTCTCCTCCTTCTCCTTCTCGTCCTCGTCCTTGGTCTTGCTCTTCACGTCAATGCGGAACTTCCGACCGTCGATGAAGACCAGCCTGGCCTTTGCCTCGTCATCAGACAGGGGTTTGTCCAGCAAGGTCAGGTTAGCTGTCCGACCTGGGGCGATCACACCTAGCTGCGCTGCCTGGCCGAAGAGCTCCGCCGGAGCTGCCGTCAGCGCGCCAACGGCCGCATGCACGGGCAGCCCCCTTCTGATGACCCTGCGCAGGTTGCAGAAGAACTCAGATGGTTTTTCGAATCCGTTTGTGCTCAGGGAAAAACCGACGTCGGCTTCATGCAGACGTACAACGTTGTCAAGCTGCTCGTCCCACAGTCTACGGCGCTCCGCTCGCAGCTTGAGAGGCTCATAGTACTTGGCACGACGGGTCGCCACGTCCGGCGCCTCGCTCTCCGTGCAGCGCTTCCTGTCCGCCTCGCTTTCGCGCCCGAACTCCGGCTCCTCGTCGAGTTTTAGCGTGACAACAAGCGCCACGTGCTCCGCCTTGATGCGATCGACGAGCTTCCACGCCTCTCTAGCTCCGCTTATGACGGCCTCCAGGTCCAGTTCGCTCGCCAGGTCCAGCGCACGTCGGATTTCGTTCTCAGTGTTAGCCTCAAAAATGACCCGCTGCGACCGCGCTATCAACGGCTGAAGCGCCTCCAGGGTGGCATCCGTCGGCACACGACGGGCACTCATGGGATGCCTCGCGGCGTATTTGTGCGCTTTGGCGTACCACCGCGCATCGGACATGACCTGCCTGATCTGGGCGATCGCCCCCATCAACGTCGTCGGATACTCACCTTCTTCGCCGGGGTCGAACGACCCGTGCATGGCAACCGGTGTCGCTATCACTGATCGGCGCTTGGGCTCGCCAGAAAGACTCAACAGGCAGCTTCTACCGCCTAGGAGCTTCTCTCGGGGCGCTATCAGTGCAGCCGTGAAACCCGCTGCGCGATGAGGCTCAAGCTGCGCCTCATCCGGCACATAAAGTTCCAGAGCGTCCACCTCCGGACTCACGCCCCGGCGATTCGCCGCCCGCGTCGCAGCCAATGGACCCTCACGAGGATCGGGGTTGACGTCTTCGATGCGGCTGCGCTCCTCCGAAGTTCGCGTTGCGGCGGGGATCCCGATATGCGTGTAAGCGTCGATGAAACCGGGATAAACGATCAGCCCGGTCGCGTCGACCCGTTCAGCGTCGGAGGGAACATCGACGTCCCGACCGACGGCGATGATGCGCCCGCCCTCCATCACGATCGTACCCGCCTCGATCGTTACGCCCGTGCCTGTGACGACAGTGGCGTTTGTGACCGCAACCGCCGTTCGAAACTCAGCCGATGCGGGTGACGTGAACGCCACGCCCAACGTAGTCACTACGACTACTACGTGCACCGCCGAACCAGACCGCTTACACCTCATGATGTCTGTCAGATTAAGCTCTATCCGCGCACGAGGTTGTGAGCCTGCGCCTATCATAACGGCGCGTAAGCCATCCGCCACGCTGCCGTCGTCGCTATTCCCGCCCACGCGCTACAAGGTGACGGTACCCTAGCCTGAAACCCATGCCCTGTCGAGCGAACGCGGAAGCTCGACACGATAGTACGCCGAACCTTGAGGAGGCGGATGCACCAGCGTACATTAGCCCCTCGTCTGTGGAAGGCGGCTTGGGATGATGCGTGCCGACGCGCGGAAGCGGGATGACCACTTCGCCGCTGAAGCACGCGTCAAGCGCGGACGGCTTCGTGACCGATTCTCCGACATCCAGACGCTCTGGCCTGCTCCAGGCGATCGGACCGGGAGTGATGTATGCCGGGGCGGCTATAGGGGTCTCCCATCTGGTGCAGTCCACGCGGGCCGGTGCAGGATACGGCTTCACACTCATCTGGGCCGTTATCGCCGCTCACCTGCTGAAGTACCCATTCTTTGAGTTCGCCCACCGGTATACGGCGACAACGGGGGAAAGCCTGCTTTGCGGATACCGCAGGGTCGGCCGCTGGACACTTCCGGGCTACCTGCTCATAGCGCTGACATCAAGCGTTCCCAGTGCGGCAGTGTTGACGATTGTCACTGCGGGGATGGCATCGCAGTTATTCCCGGTAAGCCTGACACCGATGGCTTGGGCGGTGTTGCTCCTCGCCTGCTGCGCCGCGGTGCTTGCTTCGGGAGGCTACTCTCTGCTCGACAGGCTGATGAAGCTCTTGATGGTCTTCCTTGCGGTCGCCACATGCGTTGCGGTAGTAGGCGCCGTTTGGCACGGCCCCACCGGCGCCCCCGATGTCTCTCCGCCAAAGGTGTGGAGCAGCGCGGGCATTGTGTTCCTCGTAGCGCTGATGGGATGGATGCCCACACCGGTCGACGCATCGGTCTGGCCGTCGTTGTGGATGCAGGAGCGGATGAAGCAGACCAGACACAGGGCCACCCTCCGCGAGGCGTTGTTCGATTTCCACCTAGGCTACGCCGGTTCGCTCCTAACCTCGGTCATGTTTTTGAGCCTTGGGGCACTGGTGATGTTCGGAACGGGGAAGGCGTTCGCTGGAAGGGCCCACGATTTCGCGGCACAGTTTGTTGGCATGTACGCGCGAGCGCTCGGCGGCTGGAGTCGTCCGGTGGTCACCGCGGCAGCTTTCGTCACTATGCTAAGCACTATGCTCACCGTGCTGGACGGGTACCCTCGTGTCCTTACGGCGGGTTGTCGCCTTGCGTGGCCACGCGCCGAGGCGCACGAACGGCTCCTTTATTGGGCCTATTTGAGCCTTATGATCGTCGGAGCGCTGCTCGTTTACGGCTTCCTCACGAGCCACATGCAGACGCTCGTCGACTTCGCGACCACGGTGGCGTTCCTCTCCGCCCCGTTGCTCGCCTACCTCAACTGCCGCGCCGTTTCGGCTGGGGGTGTACCGCACGATGCGCTTCCGCGGTTGTGGCTGCGGATTCTCAGTTGGCTCGGCCTGGCTTTCTTGCTTTGCTTCTCAGCCTTGTATGTCGTCGTGCGCGTCTTCCACGCAATCTAGGCTGCCACTGCCCTCTTCGTCTGTTGCGAGCTTGAACCACACGCGCACCACCATATGGCTGAAGTACCACAGACCGCGGCTGGCAGGTTGGTGATGTTCCTTCACAAACATGGGCCGCCCCCTCGCCGCCTGATTAGTGTGTCACTGAAAACTTCGTCGCAGGGGGACTACTGCCTCGAGCGCCGCAGCGACTTCGTACAACTAAGGGTGCATGGTCCGATTACGGACCACGCCGTCGATGCCCTGTAGCACGCGAGATCGCGCACGGTCGCCAGTCAGGGGCCGACCTGCCGAACCCGCATCGGAGGGGTAATTTATTAAGGTCTTTAGCAAGTCACACTTACCATTCGAATGCACCAGCTCGGCTACAGCAGGAGTGTGGAGTGATGGTCAATGGCGTTCTTCGAGCGCGCCTCAGTCCCGTAAAGGTGTGCCTTGCGGCGGCGAGTGGTCAAGACAGCTGGATTTGCCATGCAAAGGGGCTTGAAACGCGCCCGTCAAGCGGGTATTCTGGTTAACGGAGTGGAGCACACTGGGCAGTGTTTGCGCTGACTGGAGTGGGGTACTGCGGCGTCGCACCGGATTGGTGTGTGGCCCGGGTCGGGATGTGCCCGGAGGGAGCGGTCGCATCTCCTGCGCGGGTGTGGTACGGCAGAGTGCGTCGGCCTAGGTGTGACCCGGTAGTGTCGGCATGTTTATTCGGTGGGGTCCGCCGACCGCGTGGGCAGCGACATACAATCGCCTGGTGCGATAACGGAGGTGGAGCATGATCGTGATCATGAGGCCACGCAGTACCGCGGAGCACGTCAAACACATCGTAAAGACCCTTGATGAACTCGGTGTGCGTAGCTACACGGTTAACGGCGCTGGACGGAACATCGTCGAAGTCCTTGGCGCAAATGGTGAACTAGATATCACCCTTTTGCAGAATCTTCCCATGGTGGATCGTGTAATCGATCATGCCGGAGCGATGCTGGCGGCCAATCGAGAGCCTGACGATCGCACGCGTGAGGTACCGCTCTCGACCAAGGCTACCGTAGGAGGCAAGAAGCTCGCAATCATTGCCGGCCCGTGCAGTGTGGAGGACAAGGGGCAGTTGGTTGAGGTCGCCTGCGCCGTGAAAGAAGCCGGCGCCGTCGCCCTGCGCGGCGGAGCCTTCAAGCCACGCACGTCGCCATATGCTTTTCAAGGCCACGGAGAACAAGGGCTTGAGTTGTTGGCGATGGCGGCAGAACAGACCGGCCTGGCTGTAGTCACCGAAGTCATGCGATGCGAGCACGTCGACATGGTCGCTCGCTATGCGGATGTTCTTCAGGTAGGCTCGCGCAACATGCACCATACGCACCTGCTGAGCGCGGTGGGCCGGCAGGGCAAACCCGTTCTGCTCAAGCGGGGTTGGTCCGCCACCTTCGACGAGTTCCTTCTGGCTGCCGAGTACATCATGCTGGAAGGCAATCACAACGTCATACTCTGCGAGCGTGGCATCCGTACGCATGAGACGTACGTTCGCAACACCCTCGCTCTGGGCATCGTTCCCGAGGTTAAACGCGTCTCAACGCTTCCCATAATCGTGGACCCCTCGCATGGAACGGGACGTCGGCACCTCGTAACTCCTATGAGCTATGCCGCCGTTGCCTGCGGTGCCGATGGATTGATCATTGAAGTACACCGCACTCCGGATCTCGCATGGACCGATGGTTCGCAGTCCCTTACGCCCGAACAGTTCAGCTCGCTGATGAAGGGCCTCAAGGCCTTTGCTGAAGCGGCCGACCGCCACATATAGAGCGCACACAGGAGACAGCACCTCAGGCTCACGTCCTGCGATCACTGTGAAGCGCATCCCTCTAGTACCTGCGCCTACCGTCACGACCCACCCATTGGTGATCTCGGCTCGAGGAAGGACAGGCGAGCCCCGCAGGCCTTGCGCGACCAACGCTGCCCGTACACTCGGAACGTCCGACCCGCTCACTCTCCATTCACTGTGACATACGTTGCACCGCTTTCGACGGCAGCAGATCGAGCTTGCAGGCCACAACACGCAGCCGTGCATTTGACTCGCAGCGATGCTTCGGTTCACATTGGCCGGTAAGAGCTCATGCGCTCAGCCCGGCCATGAAACGGTTTTGTGGACGCAATCGGTGGCTGAGCGGGCACGAATGCAAACACAGGGAATCCAATGACCGAAAGACGAACGTCCCGCAGCATCCGGTTTGTGGCCGCCGCGCTACTATTGCTTAGTTCTGTTGCGTATCCCGCGTCCCACGCGCGAGCCCAGCCGGAAGGCACCAAGCCCGCGACGCAGGAGGCACCGGCGGCTGTGCCAGACCCCGTACAGACGCCGACGCAGGGAATGGAAACCGTCACGACACCCTCCGGTTTGAAGTACGTGGACATCGAAGTGGGCAAGGGTGCTCAACCCGCGCCGGGCAGCACGGTCGAGGTGCACTACAGCGGTTGGCTTGAGGACGGCACGTTGTTCGATAGTTCGGTCAAGCGGGGCGAACCGGCCAGTTTCGGCCTCAATGCCGTCATCAAGGGGTGGACTGAGGGCGTCGGATCCATGAGGGCCGGCGGCAAGCGAAAGCTCATTATTCCGCCCGAGCTGGCCTACGGCAGCAACGGCAAACCTCCGACGATTCCTCCCAACTCCACGCTGATCTTCGAAGTGGAGCTGCTCAGCGTCATCCAGCCGCCCAAGATGACCCCCATCGACGGACTGACCGAACACAAGATCGATATAGCCCTCAAGTACTGGGACATCGTAGCCGGGTCCGGTGAGACACCCGGGCCTCAGGGGACGATCACCATGCACTACTCCATTTGGCTTGCAGACGGGACTCTGCTTGAGTCCTCATACGCTCGCAAGGAGCCTGTGACGGCGGTGATCTCGCGCCTTTTGCCGGGATGGGCAGAAGGGATGCTCACTATGAAGGTCGGTGGCAAGCGCCGACTGGAGCTGCCCCCCTTGCTGGCGTTCGGCCGCGCACCGCGGCCCGCCCGCGGAGGGCGCCCACCGCTTCCCGCGGACTCGACGATTGTGGTCGAAGTTGAACTACTCAAGGTGGATAACGCCAAATGAGCCGGTAGCGCCCGCGCTATGCCGGGCATCGCTGCTGCGGACACGCCTAGCAATCCGCGACGGATGTTGACTCCGTAGCGCTACTTTTCATGTGCGGTCGGCCACAACCGACAACGGGCTGACACGGATTGTTCAGCGCGCGACGATCGCCGTCTTGATCTTGTAATGTCCTGCTTGGTTTTCGTGTGTGCCTTCTGTGCGAGCAGGCGCTAGATGACGATGGTGAACGACCTGAATTCGTCGGTGGCTGAGGTGTCTGTGAGCGACACGGAATCGATGTAGCGGCGCATGGCGTCGGCGACGGCCTCCTGAAAACCGTCGACCTCGCGCTGTGAGCCCTCGGCAACAAGCTCGACCCGCCCGTCCGGCAGGTTGCGGACGAACCCGGTCACTTTGAATCGCGAGGCGAGGGCTCGCGCGGTGAAGCGAAACCCCACGCCTTGCACCGTACCGGAGAATAAGACGGTCCGCCGAAGAGCATTGGATGAGTTCTCGTGCATGAGAGTTAAACTTGTAGGTCGACTGCGCAGACCCGACAGAACGACGCGAACATGCCAGCCTCTACTCTGAGCCCCAGGATACTCCCGTTTACGCGATGTGTTAAGGGTCAGCCTGCGCGACCACACTAAGGCAACGAGTGGTCATAGCGATCCGTACCGTCGCCAGCGCCTCGAGTTCTCAGCGCGGGAGTTGGGCCCGGGTTCTGGACTATCGTCACATTACTCATGGAACCCAGCCCCTGTAAGCAACACCCGGCAGCACTCCGACGATCGCGTTTCGGGGGTTCACCGCCGGCTATCGCCGTTTCGCCTTCCGGTACTTAACGCAGCAGATCTCACGCCCGTTGTCGCGAAACTCCACTTCATCCATGTATGCACGGATGAGCATAATGCCTCGCCCGTTCGGAACCGGGAGGCGATCAGGTCGCCTGCAGTCGGGCACGCATTCGGGTTGGAAGCCGCTGCCTTCGTCGCGAACGACGATGACCGTCCGGTCATCGTCGACAGCGTAACGTACTGTAATCCTCTTGGATTGGTCGTGACGGTTGCCATGCTTAACAGCATTGGAGATGGCTTCTTCAAGCGCGAGCTTGACGGCGAACACCGCATGCGCGTCGTACTTGCATTCTCTCAACCTCTTGAGGATAGCATCCTTCGGGGTGCGTGCCTCGCGCAGGTCACTACGCATCACGCAGACCTCGAATGCTTCCTCGTTGTTGGGGTCACCCGTAGGCATCCCACAGCCGCCACCCGTATCCGATCCTGTGCTTGGCCGCGGCGCGCCGTTTCGCGGCGGTCAAGCCCGCACCTTGCAAGCGTCAGCCCTCCAACGCCGACTAAAAACTGGCCAGCGCTTGCCCCGCTGTATCGTATATCTCAAAATGCTTGTTCAGCCGGGTAATTCTAAAGACTTCATAGATCTGTGGCGTAATGTCAGATAACTTAAGGGCCCCTTTTTGCTCCGCGACTTTCTTTTTCAGTGTAATCAGAACTCCTATGGCGGCACTGGAAAGATGCTCCACGTTTCTGAAACATGCCAGGATCTTGACGCCCGGTGTACCGTCTACGAGGCTGTAGAGTTCGTTGCCGATCTCAGTGATCGCGATCTCATCGAGGATCTGTCGGTCGGCGAACTCCACGATCTTTACACCGGCGGACTCAGTGATAGTCAAATGGGATTGCTCTTCGGCCATGACACCCGCACTCCTTGTACGGCAACGCGTTGAAAACGACGAGCCAAAATATGCAGTCTACGCTGCCTTCGTGCCCTGTCAAGAATCGGACGGGGATCGCGCCCTGGGTTGCCATCCGCGTGCTGTTTGACATCCTCGCTGTCCCAAAGAAGGCGTTGACGTGGTGTCCGACCATGCGCCCATGGGGATGCGCGCCCGCCGGCGCAATGGCCTCGGGCGGCGGAGCTGATTTTCAGGAGGATGGACGCAATCATAGTCCGATTCTCAGCGGCGTTCAGCCGTCGATCCGACCTCGGCGGAGGACACCGTATCCTGCCGAAACCGGAGCGGTCGTGTGCGGTCGGATCGCCCAGGGCTGTGCATTACTCACAACCGTCTGACTCGGGTTTGTGCTCGGGGGCCTATATGTCGAAGATTAAGCGCGGGGGCGTAAGCCACCCCCACGTGCTGAAGGGGGGGGGAACGGCCCATATTCGCGACGCGCCGCCGCCTCTGTGGCGGTTCTCCCCGTTTGTTGAGCGGATTGGCGTGCTGCGTCGACGTGTGGTAACGTAGGCGGAACAAGGGGTATCATTGCGATGCGAGTTGGTGGACTTTCGGTTTTCGTCGCGCTGCTGTTCGTGCTATGTGATACGGATCACGCTCTAGCCTGGGGTCCGGCCACCCATGTCGGATTCGCCCGCGATGTACTTGCCAACCTGGGCTTGTTGCCAGCCGCCGTCGCCGCCATCCTTTGGCGACACGGGTTGGCGTACGTCTACGGCAACATTGCCGCGGATATCGTGTTCGCCAAACGCCTGAGCAGGGTGAAACAGTTTTGCCACCATTGGGCGACGGCGTTCCGGGTTCATGATTCGGCGCAGGGCGATGAGGCCAAGGCCTTTGCCTACGGCTACCTCTCGCACCTAGCTGCTGACACAGTTGCGCACGGCAAGTATGTTCCCAGACAGGTCATGCTAAGCGGATGCAACGTGCGTTTTGGGCACATCTATTGGGAGCTGCGAGCCGACTCCCTTGCGGAGGAAGCGAACTGGCGTCATCTCGAACGTGTGCTGGAGGAGGATCACGACCATCACCATGAGGCGCTGGCGACTCAGATAACCAACACACTTCTGTCGTACGATCTCAACCGCATGCTGTTCGAGCAGGTGAACGCTCTTGCCGTGCGGCAGTCGTTCCGGGGCACAATGGGCGTCTGGAACCGCTGCTCTCGCTGGTACCTTTCACCCTCCCTTGTGAGCGCGTACCGTAGCGAGTGCGTCGACCGGATCGTTTCAATCCTCAGTGAGGGGGCGCGATCTTCTCTGCTGCGGGAGGACCCCAACGGCACTTCCGCATTGATGCAGGTGCGAGTCCGGCGCCGTGAGCAGCGCCGCCTTAAGCGACAAGGCGTCCCGACGACGCGCCGGATGCTCGAAAGCTCGCGAATGCTCGCACCACAGCCGTGGCACGAAATGCGCGGTATCGAGCTGACCATGCTCGGTGAGAGGTACGCGGCTGCAGTTTAGGCGACGGTGCACGGCTACGCCCTCCTTCCAGCCCGAGAACGCATGCGATCCGCGCATGGACCACGTTTCTGTCTCCATGGCAGGCCGGCGAACAAGGGGAGGTTCGGCTTCGGCGGTGCGGCGGTTGCCCGCCGGATCGTTTGCGTCTAGTCTACGTTACTTCGCTGCAGCAGCCGGTGGAGACGACCATGGCAAGACGCTACATTTGCGAACTCAAGCCGGGAGAGCGACTCGAGAACGAGGTGTTCGCTATCCGCTCAAAGGACCTGCGCACAACGACCCAGGGTAGTCTCTACGTCCACGCCATTCTCACCGACCGCACCGGGGAGATTGTCGCGAGGCAGTGGCAGGCGACGGAGGACGGGTTCAACAGCATGCCCGAAGGCGGCTTCATGCGATTCAAGGGAAGGGTGGAGAATTACAAAGGCAACGTTCAGTTCATCATCGACGCGATGGGCCAAGCGGAGCCCGGATCGTTCGACCTTGATGACTTCCTCGCCAGGAGCAACGAAGATCCGGAGAAGATGTGGGCGCGTGTGGTCGAGATCCTACAGACGCAGATCAATCATCCCGACGTTGCCGCCCTTATCGCTGAGTTTCTGGCAGACACGGAGTTGATGACCAAGTTCCGGCGCGCCCCAGCAGCTGTGCTGATGCACCACGCGTACGTCGGCGGACTGCTGGAGCATACGCTCAGCGTTCTGGAGCTTGCCGTACGGACCATCCCGCTTTACCCGAAGCTGAGTCTTGACCTGGTGTTGGCGGGAGTGTTCCTGCACGACATAGGCAAGTCCGCTGAGCTCGTCTACGAAGCGGCCATTGGCTACACGGATAGCGGCCAGCTTCTGGGCCACATCACCCAGGCGGTGGTGTGGATCGAGCAGAAAGCCGACGCCGCGGCCTCGAAACGAGGGCGACCGTTTCCCAACGAGATTCGTTGGGCGTTGCAACATATCGTCCTGAGCCACCACGGTTACCACGAGTTCGGAAGCCCGAAGCTTCCGGCGATTCCCGAGGCGCTGGCTGTCCACTACCTCGACAACCTGGATGCCAAGGTGACCATGTTCCTTAGCGAGATCGAGAATCATCGGGACCCGTCGAGCCACTGGACGAAGTATCATAGGGCATTGGAAACGAAGATCTACGCTCACGACATAATGGGGGTGCGCAGCAGCTGAAGGCGGTAATGCTGCCCGCGCGTCGTACGATCCAACCAGAAGATGAGATACACGCAATTCACCACAGAGCAGGTAGAGCAAATGCTGTCCCGCATCGGCGTTAAGTCGGTGGACGACCTCTTTGTGACGATACCGCCGGAGCTGGCCTCTGACGCACCGCTTGCTATTCCCCAGGGGGTGAGCGAGATGGAGCTCATAAACGACACCCGTGCGTTGTCTGCGCGCAATCGGGACTGCACGGAGCTCGTGTGCTTTTTGGGGTGCGGGGCTTACGATCACTTCATACCATCGCTGGTCGATTCCCTGTCCAGCCAGTCGGAATTGGTGACGGCGTACACGCCCTATCAGGCGGAGGCATCGCAGGGGATCCTCCAACTGTTCTATGAGTTTCAAACCATGGTCTGCATGGTCACCGGCATGGAGGTGGCCAATGCGTCCCTGTACGAGGTAGCAAGCGCCGCTGCCGAAGCGGTGATCATGGCCGTCAGCATCACGCGGCGCAGGCGTGCAATAGTCGCCGAATGCGTCCACCCCGACATCATGAGGGTGTTGCAGACATACGCCGGACCGCGTGACATCGAGGTGGTCACCATTCCCGCTCCGCAGGGGGTGGTCGATCAAGCGGCCTTGTCCGATGTACTGAGCGATGCCACGGCTGCGGTAGTACTGCAGTCGCCGAACTTCTTCGGGTGCATCGAACGGCTCGACCAGATGATACCGGAAATCCACGGGCACGGCGCACTGGCAGTCGTCGCGTGTGATCCGATCGCCAGCGCGCTTCTCAAGCCCCCAGGAGACCTTGGGGCTGACGTCGTAGTGGCTGAGGGCCAGCCACTTGGCGTCCCACTGCAATATGGGGGCCCATACCTGGGTCTACTGGCAAGCCGCGAGGCTTACCTGCGCAAGATGCCCGGACGCGTGGTCGGGTTGACGAACGACACGACCGGGCGGCGAGGCTTTTGTCTGGCACTGCAAACGCGCGAACAGCACATCAAGCGTCACCGTGCAACCAGCAATATCTGCACAAACCAGGGCCTGCTCGCGGTTCGTGCAGCGGTCTACCTGGCGGCCATGGGTCGATGCGGGCTGGCGCAGGTGGCGTCGCAGTGTTTTGACAAGGCGCACTATGCAGCCGGCGAGATTGCCCAGCTCGACGGCTACGAGTTAAAGTTCGGCCAACCCTTCTTCAAGGAGTTTGTGGTGCGCACCTCGCACGGAGTCCAGCGTGCTCTGGCCGCCTGCCGCCAGCGGGGCATCCTGGGCGGAGTTCCGCTTGTCAGATTCGACGATGCCCTCGGCGACTGTTTCAGCGTCGCGGTCACGGAGAAGCGTACCAAGGGGGAGATAGACAATCTCGTTGCCGCTTTGAGGGACGCATGATAAACGAAGTTCCACGGCCGCGGCAGACGGATCATCCGCTTCTGTTCGAACTGGGTTCGCCGGGCTTCTGCGCGGGATCGCTTCCGGCGAGTGACGTACCCCCGGCCACCCCGGCTGATTCCGTCGCAGGCGAGCTGATCGCTGACACCCCGCCGCCACTACCAGAGGTGGGAGAGCTGGACATTGTACGTCATTACAAGCGCCTCGCTCAGCGCTGCTTCAGCGTCGACGGCAATTTTTACCCCTTGGGTAGCTGCACAATGAAGTACAACCCGCGGATAAACGAGCGGATCGCAATGATGCCCGGGTTCATGCATGTCCATCCTTATCAGGACGACGCCGACGTGCAGGGCCTGCTCGAGCTGCTTTATCGACTACGGTGTGATCTGGCGGCCATCGCGGGGCTCGCGGAAGTAACGCTGCAACCGGCGGCTGGCGCGCATGGCGAGATGACCGGACTGATGATCATCGAGGCCTACCATCGAGGCCGTGGAGAACGACGCACGCAGGTTCTTGCTCCGGACAGTGCCCACGGAACGAACCCGGCGTCGTGCGCTACATGCGGGCAGGAGGTGGTAACCGTTCGCTCTCGACCCGACGGACGGATCGATCTCGATGATCTTCGCAGCAAGGTCGGCGAGCGTACGGCCGCGATGATGATAACCAACCCCAACACCGTGGGCGTGTTTGATGAGCAGATAGGCCGGATTGCTGAGATTCTGCACGCTGCGGGGGCTCAGCTTTACCTGGACGGCGCCAACCTGAACGCCATGCTGGGCAAGACCAGTCCCGGGGCTTTCGGTACCGACGTTATGCACTTCAATACCCACAAGACCTTCAGCACGCCCCACGGGGGCGGAGGCCCGGGTGCAGGGCCCGTGGCCGTGGCTGAGCATCTACGCGAGTACCTCCCCGTGCCTCAAGTTGAGCGGCGCGAGGATGGGACCTACACCTGGCGTAACGACCGCCCGAAGAGCATAGGCAAAGTGCGTTCGTTCTTCGGTCAAATCGGAGTGTTGATTCGAGCGTACGCTTACATCCGTGCTCTCGGGCACGACGGGCTAAAGGATGTCGCGGAGAAGGCGGTTCTTGCAGCGAACTACCTGGCGGTGAGACTGAAGCACCACTATCAGATGCCGTTCCCCCCTCCCTATGCCCACGAGTTCATCATGGTTCCGAGCTTCCCAGGCACGAAAGTAACGGAGCATGACATTGCCAAGCGCCTCATCGATCATGCGATTCACCCGCCGACGATGAGCTGGCCCATACCGCACTGCCTTATGGTCGAACCCACCGAAACCGAATCGCTGGCGACGCTCGATCGGTTCGTGGAAGCCATGGTCGACATTGCCGACGAGATCGAGAGCGATCCGCAAGCGGTGCTGACGGCTCCGCATACCGCCCCCGTGAGCCGCCTTGACGAGGTGGCGGCGAATCGAAAGCCCAACGTCCGTTGGCACGGGGGGAGGCAGGTTTAGTGGATCGGGCCCGCAGACTCCGCAGATCGGACGCGCTGGTAGTGCGTCTCATGGACAGCGCAACGAACGCTCAAGTGCGGAGGCGCGGACTTCAGCCCACGCGACGGTACGGACAGCTATGAGTGCTCCCCGCCTACACGGGGTCTCGCGGGCGTCGGGCCTGCGGCTCACATGGTCGCGGGGCTCTCTGGAACACTGCACCGGCGCGCCGCATAGAATAGCGGCCAAGGCTAGTGCCTACGTGGAACTGGTTAGAGCCCCGCAGGGGGTGAAACGGCCGAACCGATACGAAAAGTGGAGTACTGTGCTGACAGGAGCAACCGATGGCTGACAAACACGCGACCGCAATATCGCCGACACGCACGGAGGATTACCCGGGGTGGTATCAGCAGGTCGTGCGAGAGGCTGACCTCGCCGAGCCGTCAGCGGTTCGCGGGTGCATGGTGATCAAGCCCTGGGGGTATGCGCTATGGGAGAATATTCAGCGTGTGCTGGACGGCATGTTCAAGGCAACGGGCCACAAGAACGCTTACTTCCCCCTGTTTATTCCCCTTAGCTACCTTGAGAAGGAGGCGAAGCACGTCGAAGGTTTCGCCAAGGAATGCGCAGTGGTCACGCATCACCGGCTTGAGCAGACCGCAGACGGTCGGTTAACGCCGGCAAGTCCGTTGGAGGAGCCCCTGATCGTGCGGCCGACTTCGGAGACGATCATCGGGGCCACCTTCGCTAATTGGGTGCAGTCCTACCGTGATCTTCCGCTGCTAATTAACCAGTGGGCCAACGTGGTGCGGTGGGAGATGCGGCCCAGGTTGTTCCTTCGAACTACGGAGTTCCTGTGGCAGGAAGGCCATACGGTGCATGCGACGGCCGATGAGGCCCGCGCGGAAACGATGCGCATGCTGGGGGTTTATGCCGACTTCGCGCAGGACTACATGGCTATGCCTGTAATCAAGGGAGAGAAGACGGCGGGTGAGCGATTCCCAGGTGCGGTCGGTACCTATTGCATTGAGGCGATGATGCAGGATCGTAAGGCACTACAGTCGGGGACGTCCCACTTCCTGGGGCAGAACTTCGCCCGGGCCTCGGACATTAAGTTCCTTGGCCCGGACGGCAGGCAAGAGTACGCATGGACGACCTCCTGGGGTGTATCGACACGCCTGGTGGGAGCACTGATCATGGCGCATGGGGACGATGACGGGCTCGTCCTGCCACCTCGCCTCGCGCCGGCTCATGTTGTCATCCTGCCGATCATCCGCGGCGAGGAGGTCCGCGCCCAGGTGATGGAGTACTGTAACCGTCTAGCCGATGAGCTGGCGGGCATTCAGTACGCCGGCCAGCCCGTGCGAGTTGAACTCGACGCGCGGGATATGCGCGGGGGCGACAAGGTATGGAGCTGGATTAAGCGGGGGGTCCCCATCCGCGTGGAGGTTGGTGCGCGGGACATCCCAGGCGACTCGGTGTCCGTCAGCCGGCGCGATCGGGGCACCAGGGAGCGGCAGGACCTACCCCGCAAGGAGTTCGTAGCGACTGTTTCCCAGCAGCTTGACAGTATCCAGCAGACACTGTTCGAGCGGGCCCTGGCACTGCGCGAAGATAACACGCGTTCGATCGATTCGAAGGATGAATTCTACGATTTCTTCACACCGCTTGATCGCGACAAGCCGGAGATCCATGGCGGCTTCGCGATGAGCCACTTCAGCGGCGACCCCGACGTCGAGGAGATGGTCAAGAAAGACCTCAACGTGACGGTGCGGTGCATTCCAACCGACGGCGAAGAGGAAGACGGCACCTGCGTTATAAGCGGCCGGCCAAGCAAACGGCGCGTGGTGTTCGCCAAGGCATATTGAGCATTGAGCGCATCGCTGCACTTCATATGTGGCTGTGCACCGCTTCCTGGCAGCCGTCGGCCCGTCCCCGCGCAAGTTTCTCATATCCGCTGACAAATTCCGCTGACGCGAGCCAAAGTACTTGTGGAGACGACGACGCACGCCTCCACGCAGGCGCAGGCCTAACTACAGCAGGTGGACAAGAGCGAGGATCCCTAGAAATGACCATCACGGCACGAAGAGCAAGGTCGATCCGGCGAGGGTGTCAAAGACGGAGCCAATACCGCAACGGATTGGGGATCAGCGAGCTGTTCCTAGCGCCGGCAGTCGACGCCGAGGTCATCGTGGCCGCCAAAGACATCAGGCTCAAGCTTTACCTTCTCGGGTTCTCCGCGACATTGGGCGCGACGAGCGGCATGCCCGCCGTCGCCCTTCGATCTCGGTCGCGGCACGATCTGCTGGCGGCACCCCACCTTCCGGTCAGTACGACAGTCGCGCATTGCGAATCGCCGATGCTCCGTGAGCATGGATACTTGCAATGAGGTCGTCAGTGATGCGCATGGATGCGATGTTGGTGCGGGGATGGGAGGCTCATCTCGAGCGATCACCGGACACGATCGCGGACACGATTCCCGCGGACGTATGGTCACGTCCCAGCGTCGCCGACGGGGCAGAAGGAGCGCGCGTCTATGACTGGGCTGCCGGTCAATTCGGAGCACTGACGGACCATGGATTGGTGCGTTGGGTGCTCATTCGGCGCAGCGTTCAGAATCCCACAAGCACGCGTAGTGCCTGTGCACGGCACTGCCGGAATCGACTATGCAAGACTTAGCCCTGGCAGCCGGGCAACGCGTGGTGGGGAAACACCCATTCACCCTGT
>JBHHXS010000050.1:0-16042 GCA_046757145.1 Phycisphaerae bacterium
AGCACGGTAGGCGTAGCGGTGTTGGACGTAAGCGGAGCAACGGGCTACCTGGACACGGATTACGTGGCAAAAGGCGCCGCCGCCGTCGACGCCCTCGACACGTACGACCTCGTCATGGTGCACATAGAGGCGCCGGATGAGGCGGGGCATCTGGGGGATGTCGATGAAAAGATCAAGGCGATCGAGCAGATCGACGCGCACATTGTCGGTCCGTTGCTGGACAAGCTGCGCTCGTGGGGGAAATGGCGAATTCTGGTGGCGCCGGATCATCCCACGCCGGTGCAGCGCAAGGTGCACACTAGCACTCCGCCGCCGTTTTGTATGGCAGGGCATGCGGTGCACGCTTCTCTTGGCCGCCCGTTTTCGGAGAAGGCCGCCAGCAGCAGCGATCTGCAGGTGAACCCCGGATGTGAGCTGATGGAGTTCTTCCTAAGACGGTAGTACTCCGTGCTGCGCGAAACAAGGAGGTCGTATACGCGGACTTTCCTGCCCGTGCCTCCGTGCTTCCGACCGCGGGGAAGCGGACGCTCGGCCATGCCCCGGCGATCAACTGACGAGTGACGCAGCATCGGAGTGTGCGGTCTTGGCGTACGCAGCCCGGTAGATCGGTCGCCCTTCCCTCGTGTATTTGATCTCGTAATTGGTGCCTCCCCAGTCGGGGGCAACATCGTATTCTCCCAGCTCCCATGGGACCGACGATAGTCCCTCACACCGGGCAATCGCGCGTTGCATCCGGTCAAAGTACTCAGCGTGGTCGGTTTGTATCAACCAGCGGCCGCCGACAACGAGTACACGAGCGACGGCGTCGATGAAATCCGCCTGCACGATGCGACGCTTGTGATGCCGTTTCTTGGGCCACGGATCGGGGTGGTACAGGTGGAGGGCCGACAAGCTCATCGACGGCAAGTGGTGCATCACGAACACTTTGGCGTCGGTACGCATGACCCGAACGTTGCTTATCCGCCGTCGTGCCATGCGATCGGCACAGTAGCGGTAGTATTTGTTGGCCCACTCGATTCCAAGCAGGCGGACGTTGGGCCTGGCCTGCGCCCGACTCAGCAGAAACCCGCCCTTGCCACACCCTATCTCCAGCTCGAACGGTCCGGGCGTCTCGAACCACGCCATCGGGTCGACGATCGTGCCCTGGGCCGGAGGGGCCACCATAATCTCTTCGACGGTTGGCATTTTCACATGGTGCCCAACTGGGCCGTAACGTGCAAGTTCGGGGGCGACTGCGCAGCCAGGGATTCCCGCGGTCCCTTGTAGCGGACACCCCGCTTGATCACGCCTTGCCGGGCAGGGCAAGAGCGGGGCAGCGCTATGGGCCTGGTCGGTACGCGCTGTAACCCGCGCAGCAAGGCTTGCGCCGGGGGCCGTGCAGAGGGTGGTGCTGTCCCTACACGCCTGGGAGGGTATCTCACAGGCTTGTCAGAGCCTTCGCCGGGGCGCTGCCGTGGGGCGTTGTCTCAGCGGACTGGGGCTATGTATACTTGACGCTGTCGCTGGCGGTGCGACTTAGTCCTCGCTAAGGTCGTTATGGTACGCCGATGGACTCACCGATGAAGCGAAGACTGTCCGAGAACTTGAAGCGTATTGAGCAGCGGATTCGGGAGGCGTGCGCGCGCGCGGGCAGGGAGCCGTCGCGGGTCACGCTGGTAGCAATCACCAAGTACGCCAGCCTCGACATCGTGCGCACGCTCGTTGATATGGGCGTTCCACATCTCGGAGAGAGCCGGGTGCAGGAACTGACCAAGCGAGCGGCCATGATCCACGAGTGGCTCAGCCGCCGGCGCTCACGTTTGGCCTCGGGTGAGGTTGAATCCCGGCCCCGCTGGCACATGGTCGGGCATCTTCAGCGCAATAAGGTTCGTGCCGTGCTGCCGTGGATCGAGATGATCCACTCCGTCGACAGCCTGCGCTTGGCGGAGGAGATCGACGCCCAGTCAGGTAAGTTGGGGCGTGTCACTCCAGTGCTCCTTCAGGTAAACGCCGCCGGCGAAGCCTCGAAGAGCGGTGTGGCGGTCGCGGCGGCCACGCACATGGCGGAACAGCTTGCGACGCTAAAGCATATCGAGGTCCGCGGCTTGATGGCAATGGCGCCGCTTACCGATGAGGAGTCGGTGTTGCGCCGTACTTTTGAGCGAGTGCGCGAGCTCTACGACGAGATCCAGGGAGAGCGCCTCTGTGGGCCTGCGTTTTGCGAGCTGTCCATGGGGATGACCAACGACTTTGAGTACGCCATCGAATACGGCGCAACGTGGGTTCGGAGCGGGTCAGCACTGTTCGAGGGAATCGAACTCGCCCAGGAACCTGCATCAGCGGAATAAACCGAGAATGCCAGGTCCGACAGCCTCAGAGAGTGTCTCGTCCCATCTTTCGGATACCACGCCTCCCACCCCACCCGGGACTCTCACCGTAATCTTGGGGTGCATGTTCAGCGGGAAGACGACCGACCTGTTGCGACGCCTGGCGAGCCAGCCGGAGGGGAGCGCGGTGGCTTTCAAACACCTGATCGACGATCGCTACGATTCACACTCAATTGTGACGCACGCGGGCAAGGCCATTCCGGGTATCGCCGTTGCCGGCGCGGGTGAGCTTCGGAACAGGATTGATGACGGCATCAAGCTTGTTGCCGTCGACGAGGGACACTTCTTCTGTGAGCCCCTCGCCGACGTGTGCCGGGAGCTGACCGAGCGTGCGCTGGACGTCGTCGTCACGTCGCTCGATGTCGACAGTTGGGGCAGGCCCTTCCGTGTGGCGCGAGAGCTGGCCCGGTGTGCCAACGAGATCGTAGTCAGGCACGCGGTGTGCGGTCGATGTGGTATTAGGGCGGACCGCACGCAGCGACTGACGCCTATTGTAGGGTGCCGTATGGTGGGCGGAGCCGATGACTACGAGCCGCGGTGCCAACGCTGCTGGACCCCGCCGCCCGAGCCTCCGCCGTAGGACCAGGCTTATCGATGCACCGGAGAAGCGGTGATGTTCGGGTCTGGAGTGCGAGTGCGCTTCTGCTCCGGGATGTCGGCGGGTACTCCGGAATTCGGCAGCAGCACGATCTTGCAAGCGTCGCCGCGGCTGAGCATAGCCATGGCATCAGCGATTTCGTCGAAAGTGATGGTTCTGGTTATGAGCGGGCGAAGGTCGACTATACCGCTCTCAAGCAGCCAACGCGTTTTGTACCAGGTGTCGAAGATTCTCCGTCCGTTAAGAGCCCTGACGGTGAGGTTTTTGAAGATCATGTTCTCGGCGACGTCTATCTCGACCGGTTTTGCCGGGATGCCGAAGAGCACCACCGTGCCTCCGTTTCGCACTACGCGAAACGCAGTCGTTATCGCCTGCTGCGCACCGCTCATCTCAAGTACGATGTCCACTCCGTACCCGCCGTTGGCTTCAACGATCATCGGGACGATATCGTCGCCTGCGTCGGCGGCATTGATGACCTGGGCTGCTCCCATTGTGCGGGCAAGGCTCATCCGGTACGGGTGTATGTCCGACGCATAGACTGCCTTGGCGCCGACCGCACGGGCGATTCCGATTGTGAACAGCCCGATTGGCCCACACCCCAGCATGGCGACCGATTGCCCGGACATATCCTGATTCATCGTGGCGAAGACGGCGTTGCCGAAGGGCTCCTGCAGGGTGGCGATTTCCGGCGGGAGCTTGTCGCGGTTGTTCTGCCAGATGACCTTCTCCGGCACGACGACGTAGTTCGCACACGCCCCGTCGCGGTCGACGCCCAGGATCTGCGTATCCGGGCACATGTGTGCCTGTCCCGTACGGCACTGATAACACATTCCGCAGGTTACGTGTGATTCCGCGGAGACATAGTCCCCGACGGCGGCATGTCTGACCTTGTCTCCGGCTCCAACGATGGTTCCGCAGAATTCATGACCAATGGTCAGCGGGGGTTTGATACGCCGCTGTGACCAATTATCCCAGTTCCAAATGTGCACGTCCGTGCCGCAGAAGCTCGCAGCTTCGACATAAATGAGCACGTCTTCGGGCCCGGGAGAGGGGCGCTCCACCTCGCACAGCTCCAGTCCCTTGTCAGGCTTGATCTTGCGAATGGCACGCATGCTGTCCGTCATGAATGCTTAATCCTTATCCTTTGATACGGCGGAGCGCCTTTGGCTTCTTGTGCCAACGCTGCTTACCGCGGCACGGCCTTCGTCGGTGCCTCCGCTCCGCCCGATCCCCCGCTCTTTGTTGCCCGGCCGGCTATGGGGCGGGAGGGAGCTCTTCCACGGTTTCTTCGTATCCCTGCCACGCTTTGGGCCTCGTGAACTCCTTCCGCTTAACACCGGTATTGAGTGATTTGGCAGTGAGGTCTGGGAAATCGGCGCGGATGATCTCGTAGCCGCCGCCCTTCGTGACAACTACGCGGCAGGGCAGATGAATATCTCTTAGAATGAAAAACTCCAGCTTGTCGTACTTGCCGTACATGCTGCTGTCGGGCTTGGGAACGCAGACGAGGTGGTCGGTGTTGGGCGGATCGCTCGGGGAGGGTGACACAAGAGTGACATCAAAGTTCTTCAGGATCTTCTTTTTCTTCTGCCCGAAAGGGAGGGGGAAGGGGGTTTTCTCCAGATCGAACAGGTTGATTCTGTCAGGGGGCCTGACTATCTCCTGTTTAGTGACCTGTCTGGTCCGCTCCACAGCCTGGTAGAGCCAGTGTCCGTCGAACAGATACCACTCCCTTCTGCCGAGCACGCCGTCGCTCTCGGTCCTGTCGAAGCGGATCATGAAGTTCGGATTGGGCTCGGTGATCAGGAAGAGTATCTGTCCCAGTTTCCTTCGTTTCGAGAGGTTGATGCGGTCATCTTCCACGAACTCCACTTTGCAGCGGATGTCGGAGAGCCCGTCGCTGCGCTCTTGTAGGCGCGTCAGGATCTGGTCCACACGTTGTTGCGGTGGGACGGGTTCGGAAGCGAGGCCGACGGAAGACACCTGCCAAAGCAACGGTGACGCGATGAACACAGCACATCGCAGGGCAGAGCGTCTGGCAGCGTCTGCGACAGAGCTGCTCAATTCCATCCGAGCCATCTCCAGCACGTCCGCCCCGCGCCGGGTCAGCACGGAATCCATGGGCATATGCCCCGTGCAGGACCGCGCTCCCGCACCGGGGCGAGGGCGCTGCACCGGGGTCGGTTCCCCTTGGCGGCCGCTTCGCCGTATGGTAGATCATCGCCCAATCCTGTACAAGGTCGGCCCCATGCCCTAGCGTCTCCGGGGTCACGTGGTCGGCGTGTCGTAGAATGTGACGCTGTTGTCGTAGCGGCCGATGTTTGTCCGAACGGGGCAAAAAGCATATAGTGCTCATGTGTGCGCCGGCTTTCCCGGCGGCTGGACAATCCGGGGAGAACTTTGTTGCGCGCGAGAATGCCCGTCGGCCTTCCGCCCCATGCGGCGTGTGCGGTATAAAGCTCGTCCGTCCGGCGAGGGACCCACTGGCGTTCTTTTTTCGACGGCCGGACCGTAAACAGGGGCGATATGTCCGGAAGGGGCCCCACGCGGATGCGCTGACGAGGAAGGGGTAGACCATTGGCTATGCGTTTTGCGGACCGTGTAAAGTCGATCAGGCAATCGGATATTCGCAGGTTTTCGGCGATTTGCGCTGCGATGAACGGCGTGAACCTGTCGCAGGGTGTGTGCGATCAGCCGGCACCGTCCCCCGTCAAACAGGGTGCCGTCCAGGCTATCGAGGACGACCATGCCACATACACCAACCTTCGCGGGACAGCAGGTCTGCGGCAGGCCATAGCCAAAAAGATGCGCGACTTCAACGGCATCGAGTGCGATTCGGAGAAGGAGGTGGTTGTCACGGTAGGCTCGGCAGGCGCCTTCGCGTGCGTCTGTCTCTCGCTGCTTAACCCTGGGGATCAGTGCATCGTCTTCTCTCCCTTCTACAGCTACCACGTCAATCTGCTCAAGCTCCTTGGGGTTGACGTCCGATTCGTGGATCTTCGACCGCCGGACTGGTCCTATAGCGCCGATCAACTGCGATCAGCCTTCACCGACCGCACGCGTATGATCTTGATTAACACGCCCGGTAACCCCACCGGCAAGGTGTTCTCAGAGGCGGAGCTGCGCCACATAGCGGATCTGGCGATCGAGCACGACGTGTGGATCGTCACGGATGAGATCTACGAATACATCACTTACGGCAAGCCGCACATAAGTATAGGCCGATTTCATGAAGTCGCAGATCGAACCGCCACGTTGAGCGGTGCGTCCAAGACTTATGCCGTCACCGGCTGGCGCATCGGGTACGCCGTTGGTCCGGCGGAGCTGATGGATCGGGCGGCCGTAGTTAACGACTTGTTGTACATCTGTGCCCCCGCACCGCTCCAGCACGGTATTATGGTGGGGATGGCCTTGCCCGAGTCTTATTATGAGCGGATGCGGGCCGACTACTTGACCAAGCGAGAGTTGCTCGTCGATACGTTGCGTGGGCTGGGCTTCGAGCCTTACGTGCCCGAGGGCAGTTATTATCTGTTGGCTTCGTTCCAGGAAGGTCGCTGGGCCGACGCGACGGCGGCGACCGAGGCGATACTCAAGGAGGTTGGAGTGGCGACGGTTCCCGGGTCAGCGTTCTACCGCGATCCCGCGGACGGCCGCAACCAGTTGCGCTTCTGCTATGCGAAGCAGATGTCCGATCTGGAGGAGGCTTGCGCCAGGCTTGGGCGCTTATCAAGTGGGCGGGCAGCAGTCTCCAGCTGGCTGGACGGAAACGCATAAACGAGTGGCAGGTAGTCCGGTAAGGAGTCTATCTGGATGAGCAAGGCTGTGAGATGGTTGCTGACCGTGGTGGCTGTACTGGGCACAGCCCCGCTCTTGCATGCTGCGACGAACATCGGCGATACACCGCCGCCATTGGTCATTTCCGACTGGGTGAAGGGCGAACCCGTTGATCTTGCCAGGGAGTTAGGCAAGAAGGTCTTCATGATCGAGTTTTGGGCTACCTGGTGTCCGCCGTGCAAGATGAGTATTCCGAGGCTCACGGAGTTCCAGAAGAAATACAAGAAAGACCTGACGATCGTCGGCGTCACGGCCATCGACGACCGCGGGAACACCGGGCGGGCGATAAAGCGCTTCGTCAAGCAGCAAGGCTCGTCGATGATGTACACCGTTGCCATCGACAAGGGGACGACCACGTGGGGAAGGTATATGGAGGAGCTCGCCGGCATTCCTCACGCATTCCTGGTGGGACGCAACGGCAAGGTGGTGTGGCAGGGCAGCCCGCTGGAACCATCGCTGGCTCAAGTCATTCCGGAGGTGATAGCAGGTACGTACGACCTCGAGAAGGCCAAGATCGAAGCGGAGGTCAACAAGCTTCTCCAGACAATTAATTACGCCATGCAGGTCGGGCACTGGTCCGTCGTCTGGGACTTGTCAGTGGCGATTCTCAAGCTGGATCCGGCAAATGAGCTGGCGATGGCGAATCTGCTAGGGATGTATCTGGACGGGCTTAAGGATGGAGAGTCGCTCACATCATGGGCCAGATCACACATTGCTCAGCATCGCGACGACGCACCCGCCATGCAGCAACTTGCCGACATCCTATCCTCGAATCCAGACATCACGAAGCGAACACCGGCGCTGGCACTGGAGGCCGCCAAGGCTGCGTACGATGCACCTAAGGGACGCGGACCGGTGGCAATAGCGGCTTTCGCCCGGGTCGTGTATCAGCTCGGTGATCTTGATCGCGCTATAAAGCTTCAGGAGGAGGCGCTTGCCGCCGCCGGGCCCGGTCTCCGGGAGAGGCTACAGCTCGTCTTGGACTATTACTTGACCTGCAAGGAGCTGCGAGCTCGGCTGCGCTAGCAATAGACATGACAGCCCACGCCGAATTCACCACTCTGGTCACCAGCGAGCGCGAGCGGCGGGACAACTTCAAGACCCTGCTGTCGGTGGTCCTGCCACGCCCTATCGCGTTCGTCTCCACGATCTCATCCCGGGACCTACCCAACGTGGCTCCTTTCTCGTTTTTCAATGCCGTTGGCTCTAACCCGCCGGCTGTGATGTTCTCCCCGTGCACCAAGGCGGACGGCACCGACAAGGATACGATTGTCAATCTTCGCGCAGTTGGGGAGTTCGTTGTCAACGTCGTCCCCTTCGCCATCCGAGACGCCATGAACCAGGCGTCTTATCCATATGTGCCGGAAGTGGATGAGTTCGAGGCAGCGCGACTTACTCCCATTCCCAGCCGGTTTGTAAGGCCCTTTCGGGTAGCTGAGTCGCCTGTGCACATGGAATGCAGACTTCTGCAGATCATCCCGGTGGGAGAGGGCCCGCTTTCCGCCAACGTATGCATTGGGGAGATCCTCTGCTTTCACATCGCGGCAGACTTGCTGCTTCCTGATGCCACGGCGGACGTCGAGAAAGCAGACCTGGTTGGCCGGCTCGGAGGAGACGCCTACGCCACGATTCGCGATCGCTTCTGCCTGCCCAAACCATCGAAGCCTGCGTGTGGCAATAGGTGATGTTCTATGATTGCGTCTCTGTCGGCTTCAGCTATCTGTGCTAACGGCGTATCGGTGTGCGCCGCGGGGGTACGCTTCGACAGGGACGGGCTGGTTTGCGTGGCGGTGGTGGCGGTGATCGTCTTTCTTGCCACGTCGACGCGGCGGTCGGCCCGGCGCTGCCCACGCTGCCAGGAGGTCAACCGCGAGCAGGCCCGTTTCTGTGCGCAATGTGGGGCACAACTACGTTGAGAGCGATGATGGCGCCCGCTCAATCGCGCAGCGTACCCACGTTCTTGAGGTCCTCATGCTCCTCGCATGGTACGATGCCGCTGCGTGCGTCGGTTAGGCGATATTGAAAGCGGTAGTAGCGGTAACCTCGGCTCTTTTTGCCTGCGCTACGCTCATCGTGGACGTACACGAATCCTTTGAGGAAGTAATCGACATCGGCGCGCCTGCCGCTGATCTCCGCCTGTTGGTCTGTCTTCACGGTGGTCTCGGCCGTCTCCACAACGTCGAACGCTGTGCCCGTTCCGCCCGGTCCGCGGTACCCTCCCGGGCGTTTGATGTGTTTGCTGCCGGTAGTAGTGGCTGATTCACTGGTCGTTACTAGAATGGGTGCGTCGGACTGAGCCATCCTCTCGGCTAATATGTCGTCCCGGCTCTCCTCGTCGCGAAAGGAAACATTGGGGGCTCCTGCTTGGACCAGCTTTTCACGAATAATCTGCCCGCAGATTGTCAAATCGAGTCCCTGGTTCGTTTTGTCCACCATCGGTGCGATCTCGATGACGACGGGATGGTCGGCGTATTGAATGGCGGTGCAGTTGCCGATCTTGCGGGCAAGGGCGTCACATGCGCTCAGCAGTTCCTGAACGCTTGGCTTGTCGAGTACGCGATTGTATGGCTCGTCATCCGTCTCGACGCGCCGTGTGGTTGTCGGGTCAACCCCGCCCACCCGCGTGACGCATCCACACAACAAACATCCGCCAACAAGCAAGCCGACCGCCGAGCGTTGAAAACACTGTTTGGTCATGCTGATCAGCCTCCCGTTTCTTGCTCGGAGCCATCGGGCCGTTTCACCCAGCGCGCCAGGGCGACCGCGGCACTGCGCGCCGCGGAAGGCAGATCGGAGCCCGTCCCGGATGTCGAGCAGATAACCTCCTTGGTCAAAGTATCTCGAAACCGCAGATACACGCGCGTCGCCTGTTGCGAGTCGGGCTCGGCCTTTACGGTTCCATCAACATAGTAGCGGATCCCGTCGTGGCGGAGCTGTTCGAACGTCTTCTTCTGCTCAAGCAGGCTGTTAACTTCAGGCTCCTCGATGGAAACCACTTTAAGACTGGAGTGCTTGACGAGCTGATCAACCACGATCGCCTGGACCTCCCGGCTCGTGCGGGCGATGTAGAAATACAGGTTGCTGTCCCCGCTGCGCACCGTGAGGACCGAGCGCGTCGTCCCGGTTTCGGTCTGCGCTTGCACCTCCTCGGGAGTATCGCCGGTTAGCTGCACGAATGCTTCACGCGACAGGCAAGCGGGTCCCACAGCCACCCGGCTGGCACCGGACGCCGGACGCCAGGAATCCGGCGGGTATTTCTCCTTGAAGTAATCGAGCGTGTCGGTGGGCATACCCGCCGCCTTGGCCCGGTCGGCCGATATCTCCGGAGACAGTTCGACGGGGCGCACCCAGGCGCAGCCTGACAGCACCACGACCCCCATGGACGTCAGTACCTGTCTACTACATGTTCGTTGGCTCATCTCACAGCTCCTCGTACCCGTCATTCCGGAATAATGCTATACCCCCACCACCCATGCTCGAGGATCAGCCCAGGCGGGTACAGAGACCGTCCCAAGCTCGATTTGAGGTTCCTGAACTGGACGTTGTAGGTCTCCACATCAGCCCGCAAGCTGTTGCCCTCTATCATCACCACTTCGTGAGGGGGGAAGGCTACTCGCTGCCATTCCGTCCTATCAACACCCATCTTGTCCGCGTCGTAGAAGGCAAAGCGCACTTCAGACCACAGCGTTTCGTCGCGGTAAAGGTTCTGCATCTGTACGCGCACCTGAACCTGTCCGTTGGGGGTGCGCTTAGCGGTGTGGTTGACGAACAACAGTGCATCTCTTACGTCCTTGTCAAGAACGGTGACGTTGTGTCGCAACTGATGCGGCTTTCTTTCATCCCTGCGTGCCACCGGGCTGTAGGGCCCACGCGGTCGGCATGCGACGGCCGTCTCCAAAAGGAGCCCCACGAGTATCGCAAGCACCATCCATCGACCGGGCATACCTGGACCTCCCGACTACTGTGGTTCAGTCAAGTCAAAAAGCGCGAGCTGGCGGATCTTCTTCGCCCATATATCGTCGTGCGGTACGTCAGCGAGCAGGCAGTACAGATAGCCCTGCGCCAGCGGTTTGATCGCAGCCTGAAGCTCCCGTCTCGCCAGACGCCGTTCCGCCTCAGCACAATACCGGCCCTGTCGGCAGTTGAACTTGTTCAGTACCCACTCCGCGGCTTCCTGAACGACGTCTTTCCGGAGGGAGCGCTTCATGCTCAGTTCGGTGGGCAGCTCCTCCGGATCGGCCTTGATCCCGGCGTCCAGGATGCCGTCCTGGAACTCGTCCTCCCGGACCACGTCCCTGGTGAACGTCTTGGAATCGGTGATGGCCCCCACGTCGGTGGTGAACATGCGTATCGACACCGTCATCACGCCCTCCATACGCGCGTGCCCCTTGTTATACTTGGCCATCTCGAATTGAGGTTCCTCCAGCGTTGTGGGGGGTACTGATGGCCACTTCGACGTGTTGGGTCCGTATTGCCTGCGAAACTCCTCGTACGCCGGGTTGGGTACACGCTTCACACCTACCTGGACGGTCTTCGAGATTACCTGTTCCGATCTGTACTTCTCGACGTTGAGACTCGAAACGCTGCCCACAATCGCGAAGTGAATGCCGAGGATCTTGACGGTCTCCTGCATCTCTCCCTTTCCGCGTTGTTTGAGAGCTTCATCGATCTTTGCACGCTCGATTATCGTGATTCCGTAGGGGTTGTGCGTGAGCTCACTGATCAACGCGTCCGAGAACTCCATCCCCGCGTCGGGCTCGTGAGCCGGTGAACTGAAGGCCGCGACCCCGATCCTTATCAGAGTCGAAGCCTCCACCTCATCCTGAAGTTCTCTATGTAGGGCGAAGATCTCGTCGTCGTCGGAGTCGAGTGTTTTTGCCTTGACTGCGTCAATATAAGCACGGAACGGCCTGTTGGCACTCGCGTGCTGCCGGCCTCGCTCGAGATAATAGCGGCTTCCCTCGCTGCGAAGTCGCTCCAGAAGGTCCGCGCACTGAGACGCGCCACTCTCGATGAGCTTGGCGTATGCCGTAAAATACTGCTTGCGCTCGCAATGCGCCAGGACATCCCGGCACACCACTCTGTCGCGCATCTCGCCCACGCGTGTGGTTAAAGAGGTCAGAAGGCTGCGATCGGGACGCGGATCCTCCTCGCGGAACCCGTCCAACAACGCCGTCGCCGCGCGCCAATCGTCGGCGCCGCACGCCCGGTTAATCGTGTCTTTGTAGTAGTCGTCGCGCCGACCGATCGTTCTTGCGAGCTGTTCCTTCACGTCGCTATCTGCATGGATCGCCCGAGCCTGACGCAGGCTGGCGACGGCCGCACGCCACCTCTTCTCGAGGGCTTCGTTCTCAGCTCTGTTCAGCAGTTCCGCTCGCCTGACAACGAGGGCGTCTCGCTCCTTCCGGTACTGAGCAAGGCGCGTCGAAATGCGTTGTGCCTCGTCGTCAAACCTGACGCTCTGGGCCAACACGGCGATGGCGGAGTCCAATGGCGCCAGTATAGCGCCGGTTCCTCGCTGCGACTCGGCCGCTTCGAGAGTCTGGCTGACGGCCTGCGGAATAAGCCTGTCAAGCTTCGCCTGGATTTCGCTGCGCTGCCAGCCAGTCCTGAGCCGGGGTAGGACGCGCCGGTATACGTCGATCGCTTCTGCGAGTTGGCCTTTGCGTTCCAGATCCTGCGCCAGCCGTGCATCTGGCGGCATGGCACACCCGCTCCAGGCCGCTAGGCATATCGCCATCAATGAAAGTCGCTGCAAGGTGCCGAACCCGTGATTATGCAGACGCCAAACATGCCACATACGAGCCCACGCACGAGACGCCGTGCCGTGGTCCACGCTTATCCTAACACACGCAGCGCTAGCGGATCAAGCGTGGTGCCGTTGACCGACATCCCCGCTGGAGCTACATTCACTTCGAACGGGAAGCGGCGGGATTGGCCGCCGTCACTCTGTTGCCCCCATCGTCTAGTGGCCTAGGACACCGGCTTTTCATGCCGGCAACAGGGGTTCGATTCCCCTTGGGGGTGGTTCTGTTCATCCGCGCAGCGCCACCGTGAGTTCCAGCGTCGCGCGGTGGCCACGATCGTCATCCGCACACACCCTCACGGACAGCGTTCCGTCGGCCTTCTGTATGTTGTTGGGCGTCAGTGTTGTTATGGATACACCGCCCTCAGCGGAATCGTCCCACAGCGGCACTGGCAGGCCGGAGACAGCACCGATGGCGGTGGCTGCACAAGCTGCGCCCAGCGCACCCGCACAACGGCCCGTCCAATACTCTGTCGCTACTTGGCCGACTCTGCATCCCGTCGTCTCTACGACAATGATGTCGACACCGGCCGGGTCGACACGTGGGCCGCGAGGTTCGGTCACCTGTGCGAGGACGTCGGCTCCGCGCGAAGCGGCGTGAACGCTACTCTCCATGACGAAGACGCACGCACCCTCGCTGTGCCGTGCGCCCGACCCGGACACGCCCTGCGCCAACTCTGCGGTGAGAGCGCTCACTCCCCCGGCGTAGACCACGTCCGCCCGCTTAGTTCGGATCACGCCGGCCGCCTCGACCATTGCTTCGAGGCTCGATGCCGCACCGCACGCCAGGGTCGCGTGTGGGCCACGGATGTGATAGCCGCGCGCCAGTGCGCCGTCGACGTAGTTCCCGACAGTCTGCGGAAAGTGGATGGGACTGACAAACCTGGCGCTCTGTTGCCTCACCTCGGTCGCGAAGTTCATCATTCCCACTTGGCCTGCAGCGGCGCTTCCCAGCACCATCCCTACGCGCTCCGGGTTGACGTCGTCGTCGCCTAGGGCGGCACTCTTGCGGGCGGCCTCGAGCGCTGCAGCCGCGATCCACCCTTCACGGTCGCGCCCGAGCTCTGCCGGAATGCCGGGGTAGTTCTGGCGAATGGCTTCCGGGACTGCCCAGTAGCCGCCGTCCAGCACCTCCGGACGCTGCAGATTCGCCGCCTGTTCTAAGACGTCACGAATAGTTCCCGCAGCAAACGGCGTCACCCACCCGCAGCCGGTAATAACGACCGAGCCGCTGTCAGCCTGAGCACGCGTCATTTTGCTCTAGTTGCCTCAATAAAGGGGTCTCATTGCCTGTCTGGGACGGTTCGCGGGTCAGTTGTCAAACTGGAACCAGCCATGGGCGCCGCAGCAGACCCAGCATACGTACTTACAAGCTAACCGACCTCTCGCGTGAGCGAAACAGTGCTTGCCCTCGCGGCGTTACCGGCAAGGCGTGGCAAGATGGGTGAAGACACCCGGGGTGAAACTGGATGGACCCGGCCCTACACTGTAAACCTTCATTTCGGCGTCGGATATGCTGGCATCGTGGCATTCGAATGAGTACTCTAACGCCTGATCTGGTGCGTGTAGTGTCTTGAATCATAAGCTTAATGGAGATGCTTTTATGAGTACGACTCGAACGATTGCTGTTCTGGCGTTGGCGGGAGTGGTTGAGTTCGCGGCTGGTTGTGCAGCATCAAGGGTCGACTTCGCGAGTATTGAGCGCCCCGCGAGGTCGGCAATGTTGGACGCCTACGATGTTTTCGTCGGTTCCTGGAGCTGGGATGCGGAAATGGTGTATCCCGATACGCAGGACACAGCCTGGTCTGGAACCGCTGACTGGAGTTGGACGCTGGACAAGCGCTGCCTGAAGGGGCACATGTCTGCGAAGAGCGCCCACGCTGAGTTCGAATCAGAGGGTGTATGGAGCAGGCATCCGAAGACGGGCAAGTACATATGGTGGATGTTCAACAATTGGGGTTGCCCGCAGCAGGGGACGGCCAAGTACTGTAAGAAGTGCAAGTCATGGTGCATGTCGTACAAGAGCGTCGGGCTGGACGGTACGACCAGCCACGGACGCTACACTATCACCGTCGTCGACAATGACACACTCGACTGGACGATGACGGAGTGGGCTGACGCCCTTCACATGATAAAGAAGATTGAACTGAAAGGAACATACAAGCGAAAATAACGTACCGCCGGTCGACGGTGCACGCGAGCAACCCGGGGGCGGCCGCCCCTATAGTGGTCGTTCAGAGGGCGCCGCAGCTGCGCTGTTAACTTGTCAGCATCTTAACGACCGCGGCGGTCGACGGCAGCCCGGGCTCCATCGCCTGCAATTCATGCGGCAGAAGCCATCGGAGGTCGGCAATCTCGCGCTTCGCGGGACGTAGTACGCCTGCTGTGTGCGCCACGCGCCACACTGCTAGAACGTGGCGGGACTCCGTGACACGGACCGCTCCGAGCCGCTTGAGTGCCGTAACCTGTATGCCCAGCTCCTCCCTAAGCTCGCGCTGGACCGCCACACGGGAGTTCTCTCCGGGCTCCAAATGGCCTCCGGGAAAGCACCAGCACCCCGCCTTCGCGATTCCTGTGGCGCGACGAATGAACAAGTAACGGCCGCGGCGAGAGAGGATCCCGATCACCCCGCGGCGCACCCGGATACGCGAGCGCGACACATCTGCTCCAGTCGGGCGAGTAGATGGCACTCGATGGCACCGCTCCTTCCCGGCCAACCGCGTTTTCCTTGTCTGTACAAAGAACAAGGCGGCAGATCGCCACTGCCGCCTTGTTCTGTTTTCCTACGCGCCGTTTGCGCAGCCGGCTACGCTACGGGTAGATCAGCGAATCCGTCGCAGCATAGTCGTTGCTGGTGTCACCCAGTGCAAACTGCCCCGGATACGGCGCAGTTTCAAACTCGCCCGGAAGCTCGCCATGGATCAGGTTGAACGCCCGTGGGTCGTCCCAATCGAACAGGATCTTGGTGTAGATGTTATCGTGATCAATCCCCACCGCGGGGATTCTTGCGAACGTAGCGTGCCCATCCGCGAACAACACGTTCTGACCCTCATCCGCGTGATTGGGGGAGTTGTATGGGCGCCACGCCTTCGGAGAGTCTTCCAACGTGACCATGGTGTCTGTGGTGCTCTGTTCGCTGCTCTCCCACGTCGTTGCGGTAGCTACGTACCAGGGTCCCTTGTCGGCTGCGAGGGCCATCCGGTTGTCCATGCCCTCATGCGGTTGGGTCGAGCGTGGCCCGAAGGGCACCTGATAGCCGTAGCTAATGTTCTCATAGCACCGGAAGTCATAGTACAGCTCGACGTTCTCGGTCTCGTCCTCGACGTCGTTGCTGCTCGGGCAAAGGTATTGTTTGAGCGTGATGGATCCGCTACGCACCAGCATCCAGTAAGCTCGCGTCACGGATAGCTGCGTGCTTGCCCCCGGATCCTGCGAGAG
>JBHHXS010000051.1:0-16025 GCA_046757145.1 Phycisphaerae bacterium
AGCTCCCGAGGCGGAATCGCCGTCGATTGCACCGTAGCTTTGTTCAAACGCTATCGAGGCGTCGAACGCCAGAGGATGGTGCGTGCGCAGCAGGGATCTAAGCAGGCCACCCAAGATGTAGAACCCCTTCGTGTGGATCGCGCCGCTCAAGGCAGCCTCACGTTCAATATTGATGACCCCCTCTGTACCCGGCCCGATTGTCGCGGTGATGCGCGTGGGGAAACCGTAGATGAGCGGCCCGGATTGCAGGACTGCCAACCCGTTGATCTGGCCTACAACCCGCCCCTCGATGTCCATCCGTATGGTCCCACTGGAGACCAGCTCGCGGAACTGGCGAGAGGGCAGGTCGGCACGGCGTTTGCCGTTGGCGACGGCTATGTGCACATCGTCCCTTGAGACGATCTGGCGCCCGGCGCCGCGGGCTAAGAAGGCAGCCTCCCGGGCGATGTCCGCAAGCCTACCGAAACGGGCGCTCAGCTTCCCGTTCGTAGCGGCTATACGGGACCCGTGCTCGATCAGTCGTGCCACCGCGTTGCGATCGAAGTCGGGAAGGTGCTCGTCGCGTACGATGCGGGCGATGACGGCTGCATAGTGCTTGATTCCCGCGCTGTCTCGGGGAATGGTGATGTCGAAATCGGCCAACACTTTGAACAACTGGGGGAAGTACGGGTCGTTTGCGTCAAGGAAGGCGTGTGTCTCGGGATCGCCCAGCATGACCACCTTGAGATCGACCTCAATCGGCTCGGGTTTGAGGGAAGGCGTCCAGCCGGGCATGGAGGGCTCCGGCGGCGTGATCTCGATGCGACCGGTCCGCAGAACCCGCATCAGCACCTTCCACGCCTCCGGCTCATTGAGGACATCACGATCTTCGAGGATCAGGTATCCCCCGTCGGCAGCCAATAGTGATCCGGCGCGCAGCCCCATGTGGCTCGGGCGCACGCCGTCTTCGCCGCCCGCGTCGAGGTCGACGGTGCCCAGCAGGTTGCGCGTTGTCGGTGCGTTCTCGACGATGATAGGGCAGGCGCCGTCGGCCTTGTGCTCCAGAACGACGTTCACCCGGTAAAGACGGGCGAACTCCGTGTCCTCGTCGATGTGGCTCAGGTGGTGCTCCACAACGTCATCGACCAGTTCACTCAGGAACCGGTGCACGGCAGGCTGGGGGAAAGCGGCTTGAATGTCGCGGACGATCTTGTCCAGCACCAGGCGTGCTGAGGTTTCGAGCAGCTCTTGCACTGCCTCGTCATGCTCCTGGCGAATCTCGTTAGCTTGGTCGTTGATTTCGGCTAACTTAGGCTCGAACCTGGCGTAGCTGTCGCGTACGGCCTTGTACTCCGCATCTGCGACCACCCCGCGGGTGTGCAATTGGTCAAACTCCTCCGGAGGTATGGCCTTGTCGTTGACCAGGGGAAAGATCAGCGTCTGCACGACTGGGCCCGCTTCCACGCTTACCAATGTGAGGCCGGCTGCCCGCAGAGCTTTCTCGAACGGATTGACCACCCCTTCGAGCTTTTTCTGCATGCTTTGTGCAATGGCGCCGCGTCGGGCCTTTAGGCTCTCCGACGACAACGCTGCACTTAGGTCGTCCCGGATGAAGTCCACGAGCTTGTCGACGCGCCTTCGGAAGGTCTGGCCCTCTCCGGGTCCCAGCGTGATTAAATGGGGACACTCGGGGCGCGAGAAGTTGCGGACGTAGCAACGGTCCTTCGTCGGTGGGCGCGTTGGCTGAAGTTCCTCCAGGAGGCGTTGCACGAGCGTGAGGCGCCCCGTGCCGCTGAACCCGCGTACGAATATGTTCTGACCGGGGGCGTTGATTTCCAGGCCGAAACGCAACGCCTCGACAGCTGCGTCCTGCCCTACCACTCCGGTGGCGGGTTCAACGTCGGCTGTGGAGTCGAAAGGTAAAAGCCCCGGGTCGCAATGCCAGCGCAGTACCTCCGGGGGAAGCGCCGACGCACCGACCGTTCCGGCGGCAGGATTGTGGAATGTCTTGCGTCGCCCACGAGGTACGGGGCGTTTCCGGCGGGAACCGGTGGGGGGCTTGCGTTTTGCGCGTGTCGCCATAGTTAGCGCTCCCGTATGGCAATCATGCCACAATCGAGTGGACTCGTAAACACGACGGTGCCGGCTACGGCGGAAAAACCGGCACTGCCTCCCGGGGTGCGGTTAGCCCCAGAGATCAGCGTGGTGCACCGGTTCCCGTCCCGGACTCTACACTGCATTGTGTAGCGGCGGTTTTCCGCGGGCCATTGCGTTTTTTCCCCGGCTGTGATTTCCACCTTCTGTGGATCCAGAGGTACTGGTCAGGCTCGTGACGAACGAAGGCTTCGATTGCAGCGGTATAAGCCTGTGTGATCCAGCTGATCGGGTCATCCTGGTGTTCCCATTCGCTTGGATAGATGATGCGCTGGACGCCGACTTCGAAACGGGCGGCACCGCCTTGCCGCCGAGCATACCCCACGACGACGGGGCAGCGCGATGCTATGGCCAGCAAGGCAACCGATTTGTAAGTGGATGCCGGCCGGCCGAAGAAGTCGACGAACAGTCCCTTTCGCCCGGCGTCCTGGTCTCCGATGAAAGCAAGAAGCTCGCCGTTGTCCAGAATCGCCTGCGCGTTTGCGGTCGCTCCTTTCTTGTCCAGCAAGGTCAGACCGTGCCTGCGCCGCATTGATACAAGGAAGCGGTTGAGGTAGGCGTTGTCCAGAGGGCGCATGACGGCCGAAACTTTGAACCCCAGGACCGCCAGCAGATGTCCAATGATTTCAAATGAACCGTAGTGCCCGGTTACCAGAATGGCTCCTTTCCCGTCAACGAGCAGTCGCAGCGCATCGTGAAAGTTGATCAGGCGGATATACCTGGGCCAGGTCAACGCATTGATCAGACGGGGTAGACAGATGACCTCGACAGCGAACATGGCTACACTTTCCATGGATCGATCAGCGATTTGCTCGATCCTCTCGCGCGGGAGAGTCTGCCCCAATGCGGCTTCCAGATGAGCGACGGCGCGCCGGCGATGGCGGGGAGTGAGCCTCGGCCAAATGCGGGCGAGCAGCCGCGCCGTGCCCAGATTCCAGTCGATGGGAAAGGCCTGCATGACCATGAACAGTGCACGCACGGCGGCGTGGGTGAACCAGGCTGTCAGCCCCGTCTTACGCATCTGCCGCATCGTAGCATGGCCTACAAGCCAGGAGCAAAGGCGCATCCGTGGGGCGGCCCCGTCATGTGGGGACGGGACTCATACGCCCGGGCGGCTTCACTGCTGAGGCGTTAACTCAGGCGGCTGCGATCAGCCTTGCCGAGTCTCGACGCGAGGGCTTCAAGACGTGCACCTTGACCTGGGTGATGATCCGCGTATCACCACCTTGGTTATGGGCTGTCGATCGGCGAAACCAGTGATGGACGCACCGTTTTCGATGGCAGATCTGGACTACGATCTGCCTCGCGAGCTCATCGCCCAGAGGCCGGCGCCCCGGCGCGACGATGCCAGACTACTGCTCGTAGGCGGCCCGGAGGGCGGATTGCGTGACGCCTGCGTCAAAGATCTGCCCGACCTGCTCCAACCAGAGGACCTTCTGGTCCTCAACGACACGAAAGTCCTCCCGGCCAGGTTCGCGGCGCGACGGCAGACGCGGGGGGCTGTGTCGGGCTTGTTCCTGGAGGAGACGAGCGCCGGCGAATGGCGTGTCATGCTGCGAGGCTCGCGGCGGCTACGCGTGGGCGAGAGGCTTGAGGCGCTCGGGGCTGCAGGTGAATCGGTCTCCATGGAATTGGTCCAATCCTGCGGGGCGGGCGTTTGGATCGTACGGGTCGACGCAGCGGGTTCACCAGAGGAGCTCCTCGGGCGTATCGGTCGCACCCCCCTGCCCCCATACATACGGCGGCGCGACGGGGTTGAGAGCGTTGTCGGCGAGCCTGCGCAGCGGTGCAGGCAGGCCTGTACGTCGGAGGCCCAAGACCGGGTGCGCTATCAGACGGTCTATGCAAAGAGGCCTGGAGCCGTCGCAGCCCCGACAGCCGGGCTTCACTTGACTCTCGATCTTCTGGAGGCGATTCGCGCCCGCAGAGTGAGCATGACGAGTGTGACGCTGCACGTTGGGGTGGGCACTTTCAAGGCGATCGGCGTTGATAACCCATCTCTTCATGTCATGCATGCGGAGCGCTTTTGGCTTACCAATGAGGCTGCTGAAGCTATTAACGAATGCCGGCGTCGCGGGGGACGCGTTGTAGCTGTCGGTACCACCAGCGTTCGCGTGCTGGAATCTGCGGCGCTGCACGGCAAGGAGTGTGGATTCGTCGCCGCTCGACAGGGGACTACGAGGCTCTTCATATACCCGCCGTACAAATACCACGTCGTCGACGTGATGCTCACGAATTTTCACCTTCCCCGGACCACGCTTCTCGCCTTGGTTATGGCCATGGCAGGGGTAGAGACGATCCACCAGGCGTACCGGCACGCGATTGAAAAGGCATATCGTTTCTACAGCTTCGGCGACGCGATGTTGGTTCATTGCGCACAGTCTGCTCGATGCGAAGCGCGGTGATCTCTTGGCGGTTCTGCAGCTCATCGTCATTGGTCTCGGTGCCGGCCTGATCGGCGGGATGCTCGGCGTGGGGGGCAGTATAGTCATGATACCCGCGATGACCGAGGTTCTAGGCCCGGATCAACATCTCTACCAGGCGGCTGCAATGATGGTCAATTTTTTCGTGGTCGTCCCTGCGGTGTACCAACATAGCCGGGCGCGGGCAATCGACAAGGCAACGGTGGCGCGCATCGTTCCTCTTGCGGTTGCGGGCGTAATAGTGGGCGTGGGTGTGAGCGAGCTGCCTGTTTTCGCCTCGGAAGGTGAGGTGTATCTTCGCGGCCTTTTCGGCCTGTTCTTGCTGGTCGTGGGCGTCTCTGACCTCATCCGACTGCGCAGGAGCGCCGAGGTCGCTGAACCGTTGTTGCCGGAGACAACGTCGAGCGGCGGCATGATTCGGAGAATCGGCTGGTCGGACGCCGCGCTGGTGGCGGTTCCGACGGGGTTCGTGGCCGGGTTGTTTGGCGTCGGGGGTGGTCTTCTGGCTGTGCCGTTGCAGCACCGGTTCCTACGCATGCCCATACGCACGGCGATAGCCAATTCCGCCGCAGTAATCATTGCAACAAGTCTAATCGGCGCTTTCCTCAAGAACTATGCCTACCTCAGTCGGAATATGCACTGGGAGACATCGTTTATTCTCGCGGCTGTTCTGATTCCCACCGCTATCATCGGCAGCTCGACTGGCAGCCGGCTCACACATCGCCTCCCCACCCGGGCGATCAAGTTCGCGTTTCTGGTGCTGCTCATTGGTGCCGCAGCGCGGTTGACGTACAAGGCCTCACAGTCAATCGCCCAGCAGGGGCGCGCGGCGCAGGTTCTGCGCAGTCACACCAGCTGGACGGAGATGGAACGTCATACCGGGTGCGTTCTGGTTCAACTTTCCGGTTGATGTGCACCGATACGGGGTATCGGCGTAGCGGGTGTGCATCAGCATCGTACCGCTGGAGCGAGATTGCGACATCGTTGCATTATCCAGGAGGCGACCTATGAACGTACAACGCCACAGCCAGCTCGTGCGTGTGCTAAGCGCTGCCGGCGTAACGGCCTTGTTGATCGGGCAGGCGGCATGCGTGACCGGGAGACAGTTTCGCGAGGCGGCACTGCCCGAACTGGAAAGCGGCGTTAACCTGATCCTGGACGGTGTGGTCGAGGGCCTGTTCGCCGCCGTTGCGGTGGAGACACCGGCAAGCACGGACGACTCAGCCTCGCGCAATCCTTGAACCGAACCTCCGCGCGGGAGACGCGATCGATGGCGTGGGCATGGTCTGATAAGGCAGATAGGGCTGCATGTGATCGCCTACCGAGCGTTCCCTTCGGCATGCGCTACCCCGTCTCCGGTCGAGTGACAAAAAGGCGCGGAAAATGCCCGCCGCGGGCAGCTCCTGCACATGCCCCCATAGCCGTACGGGCACCCAAGCCACTACTACGTCAGTGTTGCAAGCAGTCTGAGCGGATCTCGAACCGAAGCAGACGGTCGTGTTGACCTGACCGCCCGAAGTCGTGGAATTCCTCTCCGGCAAGCTGAAAGCCGACGTGGCGATAGCACTTCACTGCAGCTGCATTGTCGGGGAAGACGATCAGTGAGACACAGCGTATCGTCGTGTGCGCGAATGCGGTCTCGACCAGGCACCGGACAAACCTCCGCCCGAGTCCTCTGCCGCGACGGTCCGGCCTGATGATCACGTGTCCGATCCACAGATGATTGGGGTTGCGGCCGACCGGGTTCAGTTCTCCATAGGCCACCGGTGTCGCGTCTCCTTCTGCACTTAGCAGGTAGGCACAGCGTCCGGGGGTCAGCCAACCCATAACCTTCTCAGCCGTGAGCGGAGGAGGCGTGCTTGGCGCCAGCCAGCACAGCTCCCGCTCAGTGGAGACCCATGTAGCGATGGTGGGGGCGTAGGCGGGCGTGAACGGTTCGAGCTCGAAGCGAGTTGGGCGGATACCGACAGTCATTATGTCATTTGTCGGCAGTATCAACGGAAATGCCCGGGACTGGATTTGAACCAGCACGTCCGATAGTTGGACACAAGCACCTCAAGCTTGCGCGTCTGCCAATTCCGCCACCCGGGCTGCCTGCGCCAGGAGTCTAGCACTCCCGCTGCGACCGTCAACTGCTTCGATGAGCTGGACGACGAGTCGGAATGTGCGTTGCGTGTCCCGCTATATGCCTCCGCGCCACCCCTGTTGAGGCGACCATGCGGCGCGCGGGGCCCTGCGATCGATGTTCGCCAGCGGGTGTCGGGGCAGCGTTGTCGACGGGACTTGGCGGCGATTCAGCCTGCCCCAGCCACTCTGTAATGCTGTCATTAGCCCGGGTCCGGCGGGCGACTTTGGCGCTGATCACGCATTACTTATGATAGCATTATGGCGGCAATCTCCATCCAGGGCGTCACACGGCATTTCGGGGCACAAGTAGTCCTTCAGGACGTGTCCCTGGAGTTACTTGCAGGTGAGATAGTGGGGTTGGTTGGCGCAAACGGAGCGGGCAAGACGACCCTTTTTCGCCTGATTGTGGGGGAGCTAGCACCCGACACGGGGACCATCACAGTGTCGCGAGGGGTGGAAATAGGCTTCCTCCACCAGGAGCCTGATATATCACTCGATCGTACGCTGCACGACGAGGTGTGCAGTGCTTTCGAGGAGCTTCTTGCAATGGAGGACCGGCTTAGCCGACTCGCCGAGGAGATCTCCGCGAACGCCGATCAGCCGAATCTGTCGGCTCTTATGGCCAGATACGACCGGCTCAGCACTCAGTTCATTACAGCCGGGGGGCACACGTGCGAGGCCAGACTCAACGAAATCCTCGGCGGGTTGGCTTTCTCTGCTGCGGATCATACCCGCCCGATGTCCGGAATGTCCGGTGGAGAGAAATGTCGTGCTGCACTTGCCAGGCTGCTCCTGCAGGACCGTCCGTTCCTGCTGCTGGATGAGCCCACCAACCATCTGGATATAGATGCGGTTCGCTGGCTGGAAAGATTCCTCGAGGGGCACAGGGGGGGGGCCGTGGTCATCTCTCACGACCGCTACCTGCTCGATCGGCTCTGCGACCGCATTGTCGAGGTGGACCGTACGCGGGTGAGGTGCTATGCGGGAAACTACACCACCTACGCCCAGGTCAAACAGAGGGATCTTCTAACGCAGGGGCGCGAGTACGAGAAGGACACGGCCTTCATCAAGAAGGAGCGGGCGTTTATCGCCAAACACCTATCAGGACAGCGAACGAAGGAGGCCAAGGGACGCCGGACGCGCCTGGAGCGCAGGCTTAGGGCGGGGGAATTCGTGACCGAGCGCGCCATGACGGCGCGAACCGTGCGCATGGGTTTCGCCGAGACGCAGAGCGGCGAGGGCGCGGTGCTCCGCTGCGATCAGCTCCGCATGAGCTTCGGTAACCGTGTATTGTTCGCTGATTTGGCGTTCCAGGTATTCAGCGGCGACCGGTTGGGCATCACCGGACCAAACGGCACAGGCAAAACGACCCTCCTGAAGATCATCCTGCGCAAGCTCGAGGCCACGAGCGGTGAGGCGCAACTCGATCCGAAGTTGTCCGTCGGCTATTACGCCCAGGAGAACGTGGAATTGGAGCCCGACCAGACGGTGCTCGACACCATCCGTCAGGCGCGGTCCGAATTCACCGAACTTCAAGCACGATCTTTCGCAGCACGCTACCTCTTCACCGGAGACGACGTCTTCAAGACGCCGGCTGTGCTATCCGGAGGCGAGCAGTCGCGACTACGCCTGGCTAGGCTCATCCTCCAGGGGCCGCAAGTCCTCGTCCTTGACGAACCTACCAATCATCTTGACATCCCATCGCGTGAGGTGCTGGAGCAAGCGTTGCTGGACTTCGGCGGAACGATTATTGCGGTCAGCCACGACCGGTATTTCCTGGACAGGATCGTGAATCGCCTGCTTGTCCTACGCGACGCGGGCCACGAGATTTACGAAGGGAATTACTCCGGCTATGTTGAGCACGTTGAACGCGAAAAAGCGAGCGCCAAGGTCGAGACGTCGGCGCGCCGTGCGGTGTCAGGAGGTGGGGTCGTCGCTCGGCCCGTGGGTAAGCGCGCCGCGTCACCCTACGACCGCCTGTCAATCGACGAGCTGGAGGCCATGGTTATCGAGCGCGAAACGGAGCTGGCCTTGCTCCACGAGAAGTTCGCGGACCGGGCGGTGTACAGAGACCCTGGATCCCTAGCCGCCCTTAAGGAGGAGGTTGCTTCCCTTGAAGCTGAGCTGGCCGAAATCGATGCCGCCTGGCAGGAGCGCGCGGAATCGCAATAGCCCTCCGGTTCTGCCCCACGGCAAAGCGCGTGAAGTAGCGACGCTTGACGACCTGCGAACGGCTGAGGACGTATTCGCGATCGCGGGCGAGCCGTTGCGCGTTCACTCCGGTCGTAGCGTGACTGCCATCACCCTGAACGGGAAGACGCACTACCTCAAGCGTTACTGGTTCCTTCCGTCGCGGCCGCTGAAGAGAAATGTCGCACGTGGGCTTCATGAGCTTCGGATGATCGACTGGCTCAATGAAAACGGGTTCGCCGGGCCCAACGTGGTGTGGCGAGGGTGCTCAGGCGCCGGCCCGTTCACTAGTCGCCTGTGCTTCCTGATGGAAGAAGCAGCCGGAGAACTGCCCCTAGAGGCCTCATGGCGAAGGAACCGTGACGACGAAAACGGATTGATCAGGCGGCTCGCGTCCTTCGCGGCGAGCCTGCACGACGCAGGCTTCGTCCACACCGATTTTCTTGAACGACACATCATGGTGGGGCGCACCGCAGGGGATGGGGGCGAGGCGTGGACCTTTCGTTTGATCGATCTTGAGCGGTCACGCACCGGATGCACAAGTGACAGGCTTATGGCAGAGGATCTCGCTACGCTGGCTGCCAGCATCATGGACGGAAGGCTACGCCATAGAATAACGACCGACTTTCTTGAAGAATACATGGCACAGCGCCGAACGCTTTCCAGCCGTGCAGACATGCGTGAGCTGTTTGCCGGAGCCACACCCACCGGATCGTCATGACCGAACGCAGGCAACGGCTGGAAGCGCGAGCAATTGGGGCTGCGCTACCTCATACAGCGGCGCCCCGCTTCCGGCTCCCCCCCCCCCCAAGTGTCAAAGCGAGAAGCACTGGGGACGCGCGACACAGTTGAGCGCGGCGCGCGCAGGGTACGCTGATGGCAGAGGTGGTTCGGACTGAATACGTAGCTCGGAGCAATGAAGATCGACCCTCGCGCGGGCACCTACAGCACCTGTTGTGTTGCCGTAGGACGACACGGGTCGTGCCGTTCCGACCGCCCCTGGAGTGGCGGGCATCGGCAGCACGAGGCCAATCCCACGGCGCTCCCCGACAACACGCCCGGGTTAATCAAAGACGATTGTTTTGTTGCGGCTGACGAGGATCTTATCCTCCACGTGCAGGCGGACAGCGGTGGCCAGCACCACCCGTTCCAGGTCGCGCCCCTTTCGGATCAGGTCGTCGACGGTATCGCGATGATCGATCGGGAGCGTCGACTGGGCGATAATAGGTCCCTGGTCCAGTTCATCGGTCACGTAGTGGCTCGTCGCACCGATGATCTTGACCCCGCGCTCGAACGCGTTGTGGTACGGTTTGGGGCCGGCGAAGGCGGGTAGGAAGCTGTGATGGATGTTGATTATCCGGTCGCGGTACTGGGCGACGAAGTCCGGCGAGAGAATCTGCATGTAGCGCGCAAGCACTAAGAAGTCGACGGCTGCGTCGTGCAGCAGTGCAAGAACCCGCCTCTCGTGCTCCGGCTTACCTTGCGGCGTAATGGGCACGTAATGAAAGGGGACGCCCATGGCCTCAACTTGACTCTCGAGGACGCGGTGGTTGCTCACCACCATTGGGATTTCCACGCGAAGCTCCCCCGTCCTCCATCGCCAGAGCAAGTCATTCAGACAGTGTCCTTCCCTCGTGGCGAGGATCGCCATACGCTTCACTTCATTCCCCCAGTATGCCCGCCAGCGCATGTGGAACGGGTCCGCGACTACAGCCCATTCCTTGCCGAACGAGGAAGGGTCAAGGGCGAAGCCGTCCAGCTCAATCTCAACACGCATGAAGAATTCCCCGAGTTGGGGGTCGGTATGCTGGTCCGCCTCAAGTATGTTGCCGCCGTGACGAGCGATAAACCCTGCCACCGCTGAGATGATCCCCCGGGAGTCGGGGCATGAGATAAGCAGCCTAGCTGTTCTTTTGGCCATGGATGGGGTAGTCCGCCTCGGGCGTCTCCAGGGCTTGCCGCTAGCCCTTAGAGCGGTTCGAGGCCGATTCGCAGCTCGCCCGGGCTGATCCGGAGTGAGCTGATTCTACACGGTCGGTCGCCGTTGGGCCAGATGAACCTGTTATCGATCCTGATGCCCTCGAACAGCTGGTCTACCGATCGCAAGCCGGCAAGTCCACCGGAGGGGCGCTGCTCAGCCGGGCGTCCGGGCGAGGGCTCGGGTATGAGTTCACGCTGGCGACGCGCGGACGGGGCCAGCGGGTTCCAAGCGTCGAGGCCGGAAGCGTCCGATGCCTTGCCCACCAGTTTCCCGAACACCTTGGCAAGCGCGGCACGCGGGATCGGCAGCGCGCCGCTGTGCACGTCCGTCAGCCTTACAATTAGAGTCGACCCTTCATTACAGAGCTCCAACGCTATGGTGACGTTTAGGATTGAGTGCCAGCCGTCGCCGGTATAGTAGCCGCCGACGTGCACGGCCCCGGGGCGGAACCCAATGGCAAGGTTCGAGAGCTCGGGCGGAAGCGACCGCGCCGCTTCGGGCCACAACCGTGGCAATGAGGCGATCCAGTCGTTTGCCTCGCTAGCGTTTACGATCAGCTCAATTCCTTGGGAACCGGCCAACTGGTCGCTGATAGAGTCGACGAATTCAGCTGCGGACACCTGGGCGCGCCTGGCGGTAGCGTCGTCAGCTTGTCCGGGGCGGTACCATCCCGGTCTGTGCTCAAACATCGCCCACAGTCCGACGAACCCCGCGAGCCCCGCAGTCAGCGTTGCCACTAGCACACGCCTGATGTATCGTCGCAGTCTGTTACGCAGTGCCTTTCGCACAAGTTCCTCGCATAGGGGCGTATCAGTCCGCCGCAAACTCTCCCGCCGTTTGACCGCACTCCAGCGCTTAACCTACAATCAACGTCGCCCGGACGGAAGCACTGAGTTGCCCAGTTGGGGGGGCTTGCCTTGTTCACACGGACTACCGGCTTCGTGATTGTGCCTTTGTGGCTGGCCTCGATCGGCTGGCTGGTAGCGCACGATGTCTGGCCTGGATGGGCGGCGTCCGACGCTCCTACGCTGCGAGTGACTGATTGGCTCAAGCAGGCAGGCAAACGGGCCCAGTTCACCATCCACAATTCCATGGGGCCGGTGGGAACCGTTTGGACTGATTATTTTCTGGATGAAGAATCGATTCAGCGGGAAGACACCATTCTGATCAGCGATTCCGGGCTGCGGAGCTTGTTCCCACTGCGAATGATCATCAGCTCCGTGTACACTGCTGATGGAACACTCGACGAGTTCACCGTCAGGATGGACAACTATCACGGGAGCGTACGGCTCCATGGCGAGCGCTTCCCCTCCGACTTCTCCTTCACCTTGGAGACCCCCACCGTCTTCAGGGCTTTCAAGATACCACTCACAGACGGGCGCATCATCTCCGGTGGCTTCAACCCCTTCGCGCAGATTGCGGACGTGCACGTTGGGCAACGCTGGCGCATGCAGATGTTCAACCCGGTGGCCGCATTGACCGGTCTGGGAAGCCGATTCATTCCCATGGTTGTCGCGGTCACCGCCAAGGAGACTATTGCCCCGCACGGCAGCCCGATCGAGTGCTTCATCGTCGAGGCGGCCGACGCCAAAGCCTGGGTAGATCTCAATGGAGCAGTACAGGAGCAAGTGGTCACGCTTCCCGTGCTCGGCACAATGCGTATCGTGCGCGAGCAGGGCTACGATGAAGAGGCATGCCGGGCGGTCAGACGCGGACACTTCCCAACCGCCGCGAGGGGGCGCCACCCATGACCGATCCGGACGTTGCTCGCACACCACCAACCGCGTCCGGCGCCGACCGTTCTCTTGCCGGGGCTGCTGCTCAAGGCACGCCTGACTCCCGAAATGGACCACAGCGCGACTCGGTCGGCCCTGCTGCTATTGGGCTTGCCGGTGTCTCCAAGTCCTATGGGCGCAAGCGCGCGGTGTGCGACCTGTCGCTGCAGATCCCCCGCGGTGAGCTGTTCGCGTTTCTGGGCCCCAACGGTGCGGGTAAGACGACCACGATCAAGATGATTGTCGGCCTGCTCAGACCTGACGCCGGGCGAGTGTGGGTCTGCGGGCACGCTGTCGCGTCTAACGGGCTGGCCGCCAAGGCAATGCTCGCCTATGTGCCCGACCAGCCTTTCTTGTACGAGAAGTTGACGGGGCGCGAGTTCCTACACTTCGTAGCGGAGATGTACGGCTTATCGGTGACGCAACGCGAGCGCACCCTTGAGCACCTCATCCGCCGCCTTGATATCGGGGAGTTTCTCGACCAACTGACGGAGGGGTACAGCCACGGGATGAAGCAGAAGGTTGTCTTGGCCGCGGCGCTCGTGCACAAACCCAAAGTACTCGTCATTGACGAGCCGATGGTGGGGCTTGATCCCCGAACCATCCGCGCCGTGAAGAACCTGTTCGTCGAGCACACGCGAGAGGGCGGCACCGTGTTCATGAGCACGCACACGCTTGACATTGCCGAGGCGGTCGCCAGCCGCATCGGGATCATCCACGAAGGGCGGTTAATAGCCATCGGCACGCTGGAGCAACTGCGTGCCCAGGCGCAGCACGAACACTCTCTTGAGGAGATCTTCCTGCAATTGACTGAGGTGGCAGATGTCTGATTTGCAGCCGCTTCAACACGTCCGCCCGCAGTTGAGTCTGCTGCTGCGTGTAAGGGCGAAGGGCCTGTGGAATCATCTGCGTCAGGCCGTGGATGAGACCCCGCTACGCCTCTTCGCCTCGACGGTTCTCATCGGTGTCATCTGGGTCGGTATCTATTTCATGTTTCACGTCGTCTTCCAGCAGTTGGAGCGCACCCCGCTGGAGGCGACCGTCGCCATACCTCTTATCTTCAACTTCTTCTTCGCGGCGATACTCATCCTGCTCGCATTCTCCAACGCGCTCATCGCCTACGGCGCCCTTTTCAGGAAGAACGAGTCGGCCTTCCTGCTTGCATCGCCACTGACGCCGCTCGACCTGGTCACGCTGAAGTACACCGAGAGCCTGTTCATGGCCAGCTGGGCGTTCGTGCTCTTGGGGGTTCCTCTGATGACGGCCATGGCCCAGCTTGCCGAGGACCGCGTCTTCTATTTGCTGTTTATTGCGTTTTTTCTGGCGTTCATTCCCATCCCCGGCGCACTTGGATTGTTGCTCGCCTGGGTAGCAGCCAGGCTGTTCCCGCGCAGAACTGCACGCACTCTTGCGGCGGGAGGGGGGGTTGCTGTGGCGGCGGTAGTCGTCTGGGGAATGCGCTCGCTGCAGATGGGCGAGAACGCGACGGAAGTGTGGCTACGAGCGTTTCTGGAACGCATGGACATAATGGAGGCTGCGTTCCTGCCCAATAACTGGGTCGCCTGCGGGATCGATCACGCCATTCACGGCCGGTTCAGCGAATCCGCCATGTATCTGTGTGTGACCATCGCCAATGCCCTGTTTATTAGCTGGCTGGCGGTAACGTTGGTGGCAGCACACTTCGAAAGCGCGTTCGACCACGCTTCGTCGGGCGGAGGTTCCGCGCGACGTCCGGCGTCCAGTGCGGCCGGAGGGCTTGCCGGCGTGGTCTTCTTCTACCTACCGCCGCCTCTGCGCCTGATCGCAGCGAAGGATCTCCGCACATTCGTACGCGACCCGCTGCAATGGAGTCAGTTGGCCATCTTGTTCAGTCTGCTGACGCTGTACTTGGCCAACATGCCAACGCTCCGCCAGCACCTCACGGGGATATTCTGGTACTTGGTCATTCCCTTCCTGAATCTCTGTGCTATAAGTCTGATTCTGGCGACATTCACGTGTCGTTTCGTTTTCCCCCTTGTGTCACTTGAGGGGCACCAGTTGTGGCTCGTCGGCCTGCTGCCGATACCGCGAAGGAAGATACTCCACGCCAAATTCGCCTTTGCCTTGACGGTGACACTCTTCGTAGCCGTCTCCTCGATGGGTTTAGCCGCAGCCTTGCTGCAGATGGATTATGTTTGGACGGCCATCCACCTGGCTGTCACTGTAGCTATATGCATCGGGCTGTGTGGCTTCGCGGTTGGACTAGGGGCACGTCTTCCAATGCTGAACGAAACCAACCCGGGCAGGATAGCCAACGGCCTGGGCGGGACCATGAACCTCCTGGCGTCCATTGCCCTGGTTACGGTTGTGCTGCTCGGCGTGGGTATCGCGACCTGGCGCTCCAGGTATCGCGGCTGGGGTGAGCTGCCCGACCTGGTCTCGCTGGCAGCCTGCTTGGGCGCCATAGTCGTCGGCGTACAGGCCGGGCGGACGGCGCTGCGGGTCGGCGAGAGGCATTTTCAGGCAATCGAGGTGTGAGCCCTTGATCGGGCGTGCCTACTCCGCGAAGTGTCCGCCTGTTGGTTCCGTGCCGCTGGTGCACGCCTCCCCCAGGCTTGTAATCTCATCGAGATGATCAAGACACAACTGCGACCACGTTTCCAGCGTGTCCCGAGCTTCCTGCAATTCCCGCCGGCTCATGAATGACATCTGTGTGATCATCTGTTCGCGTTTGCTCACGATGGGCTCAGCCAGAATCCAACAGTGTACGATTCCAAGGTGCACCGTCCCCACTTCCGTGGAGTCATCGTTGAGCAGGGCGACAACGCAGTCGGTGTGCCGGGCCCCCACGACGATCTCCTCCCCCACTTCTCGCTCGACCGCGGAGAGGTAGGCCTCGCGCATGTCGCTGTTGAACAGAGGCATCTCGTCTACGGGGTTGATGTGCCCTCCGATCCCAATTGATCTTTGCCCGACAAGACGCGTCTCCCCAGCCCGTCTGCCGCGGACGTAGCTGAGGTACTTCCCGTCGCACGTGATAACCACATATGGAATGAGCTGCTTAAGGGCCGGCTCCGCTTCCGCTTGCGCTCTGGACACGAACCGCGCAACGCCGGGCGCGAACAACTCGCCCAGGTAGCGTTCCACGTCAAACGTCATGCCCTGGAACATGCCCGCCCGCGCAAGTACCCTCCGCTCGACCACCAGCACCCGTTCCTCCTCTGCCATGGCCATATTCTACAACTTCTTCCCGAGGCCGCTACGCTGGAGTTCGGCGGATTGTGCAGCCATCGCTGGCTCGCCGCCTGACTACCACGTTGCTGTAGCACAACCCGGAATCTCTCCCGCGTCTGTGTCGTATATAGACAGCCTGCAACTGCAGCACTTACCAGTTGAACCGCGCCCCCGAGGTGGGAG
>JBHHXS010000052.1:0-15980 GCA_046757145.1 Phycisphaerae bacterium
GAGAAGGCGACGGGGCAGATTCTGGTCGACCAGATCACGCCGTCGTGGTTTCTGTTTGCGGACTTGAAGGTTCACTGTGACGAGCGCGCGACATTCAAGCGGTTGACGGACCTGGTCACGTCGGTGGCGGGGCTTTTGATCACCGCGCCGCTGTGGCCGCTGATCGCCCTGGCAATCAAGCTGTGCGATGGAGGTCCGGTCTTCTACTCCCAGAGCCGCGTAGGCCAGAACGGGCAGCTCTTTAAGCTGCACAAATTCCGCACGATGCGGCCGGACGCGGAGACCGGAAAGAGCATCTGGGCCTATCCCGACGACCCGCGCGTCACGCGAGTCGGACGTCTCCTGCGCAAGCTCCGTCTCGACGAACTACCTCAACTGTACAATGTGCTCATGGGACGCATGTCGATCATAGGCCCACGCCCCGAACGCCCTGACATAGTCGACGAACTGTGCAAGGAGCTTCCGTATTATGCGGAGCGGCACCTCGTCAAGCCGGGCATCACGGGATGGGCACAGATCAGCTTCCGCTACGGCTCATCGATCGAGGACGCCAAGCGCAAGCTGCAGTACGACCTCTACTACCTCAAGCACATGTCTCTGGAGCTGGATGTGATGATCCTTCTGCGCACGATCGGAACGTTCATCCGCGGGGCGTGCTGAACTGCCCAGTCAAAGGGTCCGCGATGTCGCGAGGGAGCCGGAGCCGACCCGCGACGTGGGCCGCGTACGCTGATGTCCCCCCCCCCCCGCATCTGAATCACTGTGCGCGATCCAGGCCGATGGATCAGGGCCATAGGCGCGGAGGCGGGGTTCATGCCACGGTGGATTGCACGCCAGGGCTCGGAAAGAGGGCGCATAGCAGCACACGGTCGTTTAGTACTATGTCTCACGAACAACACGACAATAGTTCGAAATCGTATCCCCAACGCCGGGCCTTGCCGCTTTGCATGGGGCATCAAGGGGGCGTTTGCGCTGCACTGCGGACTACGATGAACGTTGCCTGCCTTCGCGGCGGCCCACGTGTCGAACCAGAGGTCAAGGGCTGGTTTACGAAGGCCGACGGTCGATGCCTCGCGGAAACCGGAGCAGTATGTGACTCGGGTAGTCACCGGGCTTATGAGGCACAGTGATCGGTTGGCTGGCAGTTGATCGAACGGTCGGCGTGGAATGCCGGCTTTTGCAGCCCCGCGACGCGCGTGGTATTCTGGCGCCATGTCGATCCTGGGTCACGGTATAGATCTTGTCGAATGCAGTCGCATCGCCAGGGTTTTGGAGAGGCATGAGCACCGCTTCCTGGACCGCATTCTCACGCCCGATGAGCAGGAGCGAGCACGGCGCTACGCTAAACCGCTGCCCTTCATTGCCGGACGATGGGCTGCGAAGGAGGCTATTCTCAAAATGATCGGCACAGGTTGGCAAGGGCGGATCGCCTGGACCGACATGGAGATTCTGCCTGACGAGCTGGGTAAGCCGACGGTCGCGCTCACCGGCGCCACTGCCCAGATCGCGTTGAAAATGGGTATCGAGGACGTGCGTCTGTCGATCAGCCATACGGAACACTATGCGGCAGCTTCCGCCATTGGCCTTGGAAGAATATCAGGTGCGACGGATAGCTAGGCTCAAGCGTCAAGGAGGGCTGTCCACGACGGCGAGCGGCGCTCAGAGGTACCCGAGATCTCGAAGCCGTTGACGAATCATAGCCTCCTCATCCTGCGTGTACTGTGCGGACTCGACGCGGTCGATGCGGCCCAGCTCTTCGAGTCTCTCGAGCGTCTTGGCTACCGACTCTTCAACGCTAAGCCGATCAGTGTCTAGAAGAACCTCGGGGTTGAGTGGCTCTTCGTAGGGCGCGTTGACGCCTGCTACATGTGTTACCTCGCCCCTCTCCGCCTTTGTGAACAGCTCCATGGACCCACGCTGCTTCACGATCTCCAACGGACAGCGGCAGTATACCTCGACGAAATCACCGGTGGCCTTGCGGACGCGCGCCCGTGCCTCGCGGTAGGGCGACACAGCTGTGACTATCGCTACAACGCCGTTGCGGTTCAGCAGAGTACATTCGTAGCTCAGGCGGAGGAGATTGGTCTCGATCTCTTCCCGAGTGAATCCCATGCTGCGATTGATCTGCCTGCGGATTCTTCCGGAATCCAAGACCTCGACGGGCAGCCCCCGGCTGCGCAGAGCGTCGCCCAATGCAGCCCCGATGGTTGATTTACCAGACCCGGTGATCCCGGTGAGCCAGACTGTAAATGCCCTGTTCAATTGGCACCGTGCGAGTTGCTAGAAGCTGCCGTATCTCCGGTACACCACGCGGTTGGTGTACTGTCTTACCACACGTTGAACCCCAGCACGAACTGCCACCATATTAACATCACCGCCACTACGACGGTGAAGCCAACCAGTGGCATAGGCCAGCCTAACTTGACCGCTTCGCGAACGCTATAGTGTCCTGAGGCGAAACTTATGGCATTCGGTGGCGAGCTGACCGGCAGCAGAAAGGCCAGCCCGGACGGAATCGCCACCGCGAGCGTCATAGTGACCGAGTCCGATCCCGTCATGGAACCTAACGAGTAGCCGACAGGCAGCAGTATCGCTACCGCGGCGGAATTGCTGATCACTTCAGTTAGCAGGATCGCTGCGCCGACCATTAGTACGATTATCAGCACCTTCGGGGTTTCCGGCGTTATCAGGCGGCCGGCCATCCAGGCCAGCGCCCTTGTCTCATCGAGCGCGTGCCCCAGAGCAACCGCCCCGCCGTACATCACCAGCACACCCCAGTTGACGTACCCTTCTACACTCCGCCACTCGACGATGCGCAAAGCAAAGAGAAGTATGCTGGAGAGTATAGCGATGACCGCCAGCCCAACGGTGTGCCCGACGGTTATCCATGCGATGATGGTGAGAATACCGAGTCCGGCGAGACGCTGTTCAGGGCCGGACATCGGGCCCAGACGCCGCACCCGTTCGTCGAGCATGTGCGTCGCTGCCTTGATGTTGTCGATGTCGTTGGGCACGCGCGTCCTCAGAACCATGATGGCAACGAACGTCATGACAACGACGACGGGGATGGCGGCGGCCGCCCAGCCAAGGAAGCTGATACGGGCGCTGGGGTCAACGTCCCTTAGCATGCTAAGTGCCAGAGGGGTGCGGGCTCCGCCCAGGAAGGTCCCGGTGCCTCCGATCACAGCCCCCCAGCCCATCCCCAGAAACAGCTTCTTGGCATAGCTGTTGCCCCTTTGAAGCCGCAGCGTATCGACGATCTCCACCACGATCGGGTAGATCATCGCTGCCACCGCATGTTCGGGCATCCATAGTGATAGGAAGACCGCCGAGACCGTCACGCCTGTGAAAAGCCTCTCGGGGCTCCGATCGAATCGCTGCAGAACGATAAGGGTGACCCGCTTCGACAGCCCTGTCGAGATCGTGCCCCCGGCCAGCAGGAATACGCCGAGCATGAAGAAAACGGCGCTGTTGCCGAAAAGCCCGAACGCCTCTCGCTCCGAGAGAATGTTGAACACCGGGAGCAGAACAATAGCCAGCAGGCCGGTCGCAGCTGGTGGAATAAGGTTGGTGACCCACAACGCAACACACACTAAAAAAACCCCGATGCACCGCTGAGGGGCAGCCGGATCCATCGCTTCGGGTAGGGCCTTCGGTGTGATGAACGGGCCTGTGGCAAGCAAGGCCGCCGCCGCGGCTACCGCCAACCCGACTATGCCGGTTTTCAGCACCAGCCTACGTTGTGTGCTGACTGAATCCCGTAAGATGGTGTCACGCGTGCTCACTGCACTCGCATCGCCCAGGCGCCGGTCGGCAGCGAACGGCACGCCTTGCTCAGCCTACTCCTGGTGATACGTCAAAACGGAGTGGACGGGGTACCTCTTCAACCTGCGACGCCCGTTGAGAAACGCCAGTTCGATCAGAAAAGCGCTCCCGATAATCTCCCCGCCCGCCGACTCCACGAGGCACATGCAGGCTGCCATCGTCCCCCCGGTGGCCAACAGGTCGTCGACCAACAAGACTCGGTCTCCCTGCTTTATCGCATCTCGGTGAATCTCGAGCCGATCCGCGCCGTACTCCAGCTCGTAATCCTCCGAATAAGTGGCGCACGGGAGACGCCCGGGTTTTCTGATGGGCACAAAGCCCGCGGACAGGTTGCGTGCCACTGCCGTCCCGAAGATGAACCCACGCGACTCGGCACCGGCGACGACGTCGACGTGCATACCGCGGAAAGGCTGAGCCAGCATCTCCATTGCAAGCGACAGCCCCGCTGGATCACGCAGCAGGGGAGTTATGTCTCTGAACAGAACGCCGGGCTTGGGAAAGCCCGGTACCTCTCGGATTAGAGATTGAAGGGAGGGCCACGTGCCTTGCTCGGTGCTCGCCACTTTATGCCCCTGCCTATGGCAGCCTCGCCCCTTGGACCCGACAATAGCACAGCCGCGCCCTGCCGGTGAACACGGCAATCTCGCACACACTGACGACCGGCGTCCGCACGGTGCATTGCGAGGCAGCACGCCTCGCGCTCGACACGGGTGCAGGCTATCGCCTTTGGTTCCTCCAAGCAACCGTTCCTCACGGCAGACGACTGCAGCGTGATTGCGTGTTCGTCGCACGGGTGGCGCGTCGGCAGCCCCTGTCCGACGGAATTGCGGTGCACCACGGGACTAAAGGAGAGAGCCGCGGCGGGCTGTCGGCGGCAGCCAGTGGAGGCGTGCGCGGGCGTTGCGCCAGCCTGTGCAACGCCTGGCCAGACGACAGACCGCGGGCGTGGGCGGGCTGAGTGGGCGCGGAAGTGACCGACTGCGGAAAGGCGTTGCCCGGGCGTTTGCAGGCGAGTGAGCTTTTGCTATAGTCCGCCCGGTCGCCCAAGCCTTGGCGCGGAAGGTCCCCGGGCGGCGTAAGTTATTACTGTAAAGTAAGTTACGAGGACAACGGATCCCCTGGAGGCGCCGCCTGGGAATCCTCGCGGTCCGGCGGATAACCTGCGGAGCCCGCAAAGAGTTCGGAAGGAGACCTACCCTTGAAGAGTAGACGTTCACTGATGATCGTGCCGTCGGTGGTAATCGGCATGCTCGGAGCATCGCACGCAGAGGTTGCCCGGGGTCAGACTCAGGAGGCGTCTGAGCGCGACCCCGTCGTGGCGGCGGACGCCAACACACCGGGGCTCTCCAAGGCAAGCGAAGTGCCCGAATCCGGGACAACCGAAGTGCAAAGAGACCAGCCGGCTACACCCTGGCTGTGGTTTATAGCGCCGATCAGCGGGGTCGTAGCCCTCGTGATGGCCAGGAAATACTACCTGGAGGTCGTCGCGTCCGACGAGGGCGACGAAGACATGAAACGGATCGCCGGCTACGTCCGCGACGGGGCGATGGCGTACTTGTTTCGGCAGTATCGGGTGGTAGCTCTCGTGTTCGTGGCCCTCATCATCATTCTGGCATGGATGGCATTCGGTCTGCACGTGCAGCACGGGCTGGTCCCGTTTGCGTTCCTCACCGGCGGGTTCTTCAGCGGGTTGTGCGGTTTCATCGGGATGCGCACGGCCACGATAGCAGCGCATCGCACGACGGCAGGGGCGCGTCGGAGCTTGAACGATGGGCTCCGGGTTTCATTCCGCGCGGGGGCGGTGATGGGCCTTGTCGTGGTCGGATTCGCGGTCATTGACATCACGTTCTGGTTCGGGGCTCTACACTGGTTCACCGATATGCCTCTACACGAGATAACGGTGGTGATGCTTACGTTTGGGATGGGTGCCAGCACGCAGGCGCTGTTTGCCCGCGTGGGGGGAGGAATCTACACGAAAGCCGCCGATGTAGGCGCCGACCTGGTGGGCAAGGTGGAAGCTGAGATCCCCGAAGACGATCCGCGTAACCCCGCAGCGATCGCAGATAACGTGGGTGACAACGTTGGCGACGTGGCGGGCATGGGCGCCGATCTTTACGAATCCTACGCCGGGTCGATCCTGGCGACGGCAGCGCTGGGCGTCGCCGCGGCACACGGGCTGGGCAACCCCGACTCCGCGAGCGACGCGATTCGCTTCTTGGCCGTACCTATGGTCATTGCCGGCGCCGGAATCCTCGCGAGCATCTGGGCCGGCATCAACCTGGTCAAGACGCGGGAGGGCGCCACAATGGCGCAGCTCATGAGTGCGCTCAACCGAGGGCTGCTGGCCTCCAGCGGCGTGATTCTCGCAGCGACCTACCTCATTTGCTGGGTTCTGCTGGGCGACGTTGAAGGGGTATCACCGGCGGGCATAGCCACAGCGGTAGTCGTCGGACTGCTTGCCGGATGGGGGATAGGACAGTTTACCGAGTTCTACACCAGCTATGACTATAACCCGACGAAGCGGATCGCTCAGCAGGCCCAGACGGGACCTGCGACGGTGATCATCGCCGGTGTAGCTGAGGGAATGAAGAGCACCTGGGCTGCACTGGCAATCATCATCTTCGCCATCCTGCTGGCATTCACGTTCGCCGGGGGAGGGCACGAGTTTATCCTCGGGCTCTACGGTGTGGGGCTGGCCGCGGTGGGGATGCTCTCTACTTTGGGCTTCACTTTGGCGACGGATGCCTATGGCCCCATCGCGGACAACGCCGGGGGTAATGCCGAGATGACCAGCCAGGCTCCGGAGGTTCGCGAGCGTACCGACGCGTTGGACTCACTCGGCAACACAACCGCAGCGACTGGAAAAGGCTTCGCCATCGGTTCCGCTGCCCTTACCGCGCTGGCGCTTCTGGCAGCCTATGTCGAGGAGGTGCGCATCGGGCAGGTTCGCGAGGCGGTAGCTTATGTCGAAATGTTGGACCCCGCCGCCGCTGCCGACCCCGCCGCAGGCGTAGGGGACATCTACTACATGGGGTACGGCAAGTTCGCTGAGAAGTACGAGCCGGGTACAGCCGAGGCCAACTACGACGCCTACATGCTGCTCACCGCACAAGCCCAGCCTTTTCTGGATGAAATGCTGGAGACGGGCGGGAAGGAGGCGGTCAAGCTGCCCGACCTTTCGAAGGCGGATCGAGAGACCGACTATAAGCGCACCGGAACCATTGCCGGGCTGGACGGCACGTCTCATGAGCTTCAGATTGTATCCGCAAGAACGGCATCGCTTCAGCAATTCATGGATTTCTACAACGTCACCTTGATGAACCCGAAAGTGCTGTGCGGCATGTTTGCAGGTGTTCTCCTGGCGTTTCTGTTCTGCGCGTTGACGATGCAGGCGGTCGGCAGGGCGGCATACAGCATGATGCTGGAGTGCCGCGAGCAGTTCAAGCAGGTCGCCGCATATCTCGTGAAAGTAAAGGGACTCTCCGAGGAAGAGGCACAAAAGTCAGACAACTGGCCGCGAGGGCAGGTCGAATTTGAGGGGAAGCGCGTGCCCGACTACGCCCGCTGTGTCGACATATCCACCAAAGGCGCCCAGAAAGAGATGATTTTTCCTTCCCTGCTGGCCATCATCGTGCCTGTCGCTGTGGGCCTGGTCTTCGGTGTACCCGGCGTCATGGGGCTGCTTGCCGGTGGACTGACCAGCGGGTTTGCCGTCGCGATCTTCATGGCCAACGCCGGGGGCGCATGGGACAACGCCAAGAAGTACGTTGAGAAGGGTCACCTTGGGGGCAAGGGGAGCGACACACACAAGGCCACCGTTGTTGGGGACACCGTGGGGGACCCGTTCAAGGATACCTCAGGCCCAAGCTTGAACATCCTGATCAAGCTCATGAGCATGGTCAGCGTGGTATTCGCGGGGCTGGTTGTGAAGTACGCCCCTCAGATCAGTGCGGCACTTGGAATCGGGTAGTCGGCTACCCGCGTGCTTTGGCGGCCAACAGGTTGCGACAAAGATCGACCAGCGCTTTGCGATCGATCGGTTTGGAGATGTAATCGTCCGTGCCGCACTCGGCGGCGCGTTCAATGTCACCCGTTTCGTTAAGAGCGGTCACCATCACCACGATGATGTCGCGCGTCTTGGGGTCGTTCTTGATGCGCCTGCACACCTCGAAACCCGACATTTTGGGCATCATTATGTCGAGAAGGACCAGATCGGGCGATTCGCAGGCGACTTTGTCCATGGCCTCGAGCCCGTTCGTGGCGGTGACCACGCGTACCTCGGGCAGATCCTCCATGTAGACCTCAAGGAGTTCGAGGTTCTGGGCATTGTCGTCAACGAGCAGAACCGTCTGGCGGTCGGTATCACTACCCACGTGGTCGGACATCACAACCTCCGCTGAGTGCTTGGCCGTTTGCCTGGCCGTCGAACGCGTCCAAGAACCGGCCACATCCATGCTCAATGGCGCACATTGCTACGCGATGGCGCACATTGCTACGCGCGGTGCGCCGATACGTTCACCAGCGCCCACCTCGCCGCCGGGGTAGTGTACCCCCCGCCCACCGCGCGGTCACGCGTGCACCCCCGGGCCCCGATGGTGGGCTTTCGTTACGGTTCGTGCGCTGCGTCTTCCGCCGATTCGACAGTTGAAGTCCCGGCTGCGCCAAGAGGTATGGAACGAAGCCGTGAAAGATGTTGTGAAGGTCAGTCATGACAAGAAAGTCATTCGCCGCTTGGAAAAACTCCTGGCCGCGTAGAATCGGTCAGTTTGAGTTAGCATGTTCCATCGTTCGTCCTTTCGTTCGTGCACATCGTGCTCGCGTTGCGCGGGCAGCTCATGGTTGCATCAGTGCCGCTGTGTACTTGCATCGCACAGGAGTACCGCGGCACCGCCAAGCCCTCCTGCCTTGAGAGCCTCTAGTGCATCATTCGCCTGTTCAAGTGGGAAGGTTCTGGTAACCGTGCGGATCGGTATCTTCGAAGCGAGCGCAAGGAGCTCTTCGCCGTCCCTTCGGGTGGCGTTGGCGACGCTTCGCAGCACCTTCTCGTCGTACAGATGCTTCGCGTAATCCATCTGTGGAATGGCGCTCATGCAAATGCCCGCAAGAGCTACAGTACCACCCTTCGTAAGATTCTCCAACGCATCGAGCACTAATTCCCCGGCAGGCGCGAAGACGACCGAGGCGTCCATGCGCAGCGAACTTGCCGCGCTGCGATCGCCTACACCGCCGACCCAAGCCGCGCCGAGTTCGCCAGCCAGTTCGCGGTTGGCCTCGCTGCGCGTGAACACATGGACTTCACATCCCCAATGGCAGGCGATCTGAATCGCGATGTGCGCGGAGCCGCCGAAGCCATAGAGACCCAGGCGTTGCCCTCGCTTCACGCCGGTCAAACGGAGCGCTCTGTAACCGATGATGCCGGCGCACAGCAGGGGGGCCGCCTGATCAGGCGGCAACGAGTCTGGGATGCGGTATGCGAAGGCATCCGGGACGACGGCATATTCAGCGTAGCCGCCGTTCACACTCCACCCGGTAAACTCAGCAGATTCGCACAGGTTTTCTCTGTCGCTGCTGTCTGTACAGAACGCGCATGTGCCGCATGTCCGATGGAGCCACGCGATCCCCACAGGTTCGCCCTCTGCGAAACGAACCGCTTCGGCGCCCTTCGCTTCTACAGTTCCCACGATCTGATGACCCGGGATGATCGGCAGGCGGGACATTTCGAGCTCGCCTTCGACTTCGTGGAGATCCGTTCTGCAGACTCCGCACGCGCCGACGCGAACCAGGAGCCCGTCAGGCGGAGCCGCAGGCCTGGGCACATCGTCGAACACCAGAGGCCCACGATCAGCCGCACACGGCTTGTGAAGCACCATGGCCTTCAATGCAAGCTCCGAACGTGCTCATCCTCATCACGGAGGTCGTAATGCTAACAACATCCGGCCCTCTGTCGAGCTGACTCTTTTTTGGCTAAGTTGTCGTGCATGTGGAAGATGATGCGCATCTTTTTCAGGCGACCGTTTGACGATGTAATCGCCTGCCTTGAGCGCATCATGATTCCAGGCAGACCATTCACAGAGCTGCTTCCGATGCTGCTGTCGGCTCTGGTCACTTGGTTTATATACGTGCCGGTGCACGAACTGCTGCACGCTTTCGGTGTACTCGCCCCCGGCGGGGCGGTGACCGTGCTCGAGGTCGCTCCTCGCTACGGTGGGGCAATTATGGCCAAGTACATCCCCTGGGTCGTGGCGGGTGGGGAATACGCGGGCCGGCTGTCCGGTTTTGATACTCAAGGATCAGACCTCATCTACCTGTCGTGCGTCTTTGCACCGTTCATGCTCTCCGTCATGATCGGTGTGCCTCTGGTCAAGCTGTGCATGCCGCGGCGGCGGCCCGTTCTGTTTGGAATGGCAATCGTGCTGGGCCTAGCCCCATTCTACAACATGCCTGGAGATTACTACGAAATGGGCTCCATCATTGTGACGCGGGCGTTGACGGTCTTCGACGGCGGGTCGGACACGCTCCTCTTCGAAGGGCTGCGGTCGGACGACGTCTTCGCCCTGACTGCCAACATACTCACGCAGACCGGGGCAGCGGGACTGCAAGACGTCGGTGCCGTCGCCGCTCTTCTAGTCATAATGTGCGTGGGGGTGGCCCTAGATGCTCTGCTGGCCTTTGCGACCTACTTTGCCGGCTGTGGAGTGGCACGCCTGGTGATTCGACGCAGCGCGCCTCGCAAGCGACCCGCTGGAGCCTGTGCACAGGAAGGGTAATACACAGCCTAAAACTATCCACAAATTGATATTGCCACTGGCTCTCTTCGCCGATGCGCATTATGATCCGACTCCGCGACAGCCCCGTGGGGCGGCGGAGCAATGTGGAGGCCACGACCTGTGCCTGGCTCTCAGAAAACAATGGACGAAATGGTCGACGAGGTTTTTGAGCTGACGAAGCTCATTTACGCGGCGCGCTCGCGGCTGCCTAGCGGCCCGGACCAGCTCTCCGAAACTGAATTCCTTACCCTCGACCTGCTTGCGAAAGAGGAATGCCTCACTATCGGCGCCATCCAACGGAGTGTAGGGGTGGTGCCGGCTCAGATGTCTCGGATCGTCCGCGCTCTTGAGGAGCAGGGGGGACGCGGGTTTGTCGAGTGCAGAATCAACCCCAAGGATCGCCGGCGCGTCAACGTGGTTCTGACCGACGCTGGAAGAAAGGCGTATGAAGCTTATCGGGCGGCCCGCCTGAAGACCATGTACGACGCCCTGAGTGTACTTGCCCCTGAAGACAGAATGGAATTCATGCGCATGATGCGTACAATCAGGGGCGCCTTTGAACAGCGCCTTGGCCTGTGTTGACCCGTGCTCGGCGACCAGATCTTCACAAAATTGTTTTCTACATGCTAACTATTGCCGTAGGCACACTGTCTCTGTAAGTGTGACTACTTGGTACGCGGGCCCTCACGCAGACGGCAGCCGGGGCGGGCCGGCTAACCCGCAGGCCTTGTGCGAGATTAGGAGACATCCAATGCAGTCGCCCATCACTAGCCGTTTCGTTCTGTCGACGGTCGTCGCCGCCGCCGTCACTGGTGTCACCGTCGGTGCCTCTGCCGAGCCCCCGGAATGCTATCTCGGGCGCCCGGCTGTCTTGGCCGCACCACACATCTATGGACGGACATACCGGGCTTCTGAGACGGCCGTAGTGTACTCCGACAGACCGAGTTACTCGGGCTACCAGCGTACCTACACCTCACCCTCATGGGGGTATACGTCGGCGCCTGTAGTAGAGATTGTGCGCACTCCAACCTACAGAAGGACCGTCGTGGTGGACACGACGCCCTATGTGCCGTCGTACGACCGGGTCTACTACACAGGGCGCAGGGTCGTACGTCTATCGGCCGGCCATGTTTGCGGGCATCACGGGTACTACGGATATCGCCGCGCGGGCTGGTATCGCCCGGGTCACGTGCGAGTAGGGCTGGGGTACGCTGGTGTACGACACCATCACCGCGGGCACCGCCAATGGGGTTTCAGCCTGTATCGCGGCCGAGGACACCATGGGAGAAGCGGGGGTTTCTCCTTCCATTACGGCCACTAGCACGGGAGACTAGCGGGGGGACGCGCCGAGCGCGGTGGTAGACCGAGCAATCTTGCTGAGCCGGCGATTTCGGGGGCCCGGAGGGGCTGTTGTCCGGCGCTTGGGCCGGGTGCTATACGGCGTCCGGCCTTTGTTATAGGCTGAAGATCGCCAAAGCCCTGGGATGACATGCGGACATGGGAGTGTAGTAATAATGATCGTACGCCGGCACCGCACGAGGTGGTTGCGTTGGCCTGTGCTGATGGGCACGCTGACCGCCGCCGCGGGGTGCGCCGCTCGCGCGCCGGGGCAAAGCACCTCTCAACCTCTGACGCAGGTCGAGGGCGTTCGTGTTTTGAGGCTGGCGGGAACACCACGCCTGCGCGGTGTGGCACAAGGATACCACCTGGCCGATGACATCGTCACGCTTCTCAGCGAGTTCATCTCCGGTGGCGGCGTGCCCGGTGGCAGCGCCGTCTACGAGGCGGCGTTGATCCCGTTCAGCAGGCGTATGCACGTATCGGATAGGTACAAGCAGGAGCTGGAGGGCATCATGGAGGGGATCGGCAAGCGGTGTGGCGGGCCGGCGCCGGTGACAGCGCTGGGGCGTCCGATCACCTATGACGATCTGCTCGCGATGAACTGCATGGCGGATGCGCTATCGCTGGCTTGCTCCTCGTTCGCCGTTTGGGGTGCGCTTACCTCGGACGGGGACACGTTGGCCGGTCGCAACCTGGATTGGCGCTTCTCGGAAGCGCTGTTTGACCGGCAGCTTGTCGTTGTACGCGCTCCCGATCCGGCCCGGTCAGCGCTTGGCTGGGTGTCAATCGGATGGCCCGGATTAATCGGTTGTTACACCGGGATGAATAGTGAAGGAGTCACACTGAGCATCCATGACGCACCCGCGGGCAGGGGGAGTGGTGGTACGGGCCCGGTGCCCCGCACGTTCGCCATGCGTGACGCGCTAGAGGCAGCCCGTGCAGCATCGGCGGTCGACGACGTTACGCGCATCCTGCGCGCCGGATCCGTGTTCGTGGGTAACAACGTCATGGTGACGAGACCCTTTGTCGCCGGATCGGTGCCGTCGGTCGTATTCGAGTACGACGGCAACGTGACGCACAGTGGTGGCGTGACCGTCCGCATGCCGAAGCCGCCCAACTATCAGATATGCACAAATCACTTTCGAGAACGGGCCCAGCCGGTCCCTTGTGCGAGATACGATGCGCTCAAGCGGGTCTTGGCGTCAGCGTCCGCGGGTCGATCGCCCGTTACCTTGCCGGATGCGTGGGAGATGCTTGACACCGTGGCCTTTACGGGCAAGGCGTTCCCCGCCAAGATTACCTTCACGAGCGTGGTCTTTGAGCCGAACAAGCGTAGAATGCACGTGGCGTTCGCGTCCCCCGGCCGGTCCGCACCATCCGGAGCACACGTTACTTTAGACGTTGCCCGGCTGCTGCAGGAAGCGTCCCTCGTTGATGCGAGGGAATAGCGGCAGCGGGGGGCCGGCACTTCCGGGAAGCACTTGGATGCCTCACATCGACAGAATCAGCATATCGCTTGATACGGAACTGTTAGCCGCGTTTGATCAGCATATTGCCTCGATGGGCTACGAGAACCGGTCGGAGGCGATCCGTGACATGATACGCGATTCGCTGCTTGCAGGTCGGCTTCGAAGTAGTGACGAGCAGGTAGTGGCGTTTCTGACGCTGACGTGCGATCAACGTGTGGGCGAAATGGGCAAACGGCTCCGCGACGCTCTTTCCGCACACTCGAACCTTGTGGGCGGCTCACTGCATGTGCCGATCGACCAGCACAGGGAGAACGTCGTCATCGTGCTGCGCGGCGCGATCAGCTCGGTTCAGTCGCTGGCCAACGAGCTCCAGGCGCTGCGCGGGGTCGCCCACGGTCATCTGGCGGCTGTTCCCGCGGTAGAGTAACCGGCTACAGTCCACGCACGGACGTCGTCATGCTCTGCGCCGGCCGCACCGTTCTGCCGCGCTGAGCATAGGTGGAGCCCGATCAGACTGCGATCCAACTTGACAGTATCCGGCATGCGGGTATGGTGCCGGCGTCGGCTAAGGCCGAGTATTGGAGCACGCCGGTGATGTCGGTCTTATAGCAGCGGATGTGGCGGAATTGGCAGACGCGCTGGCTTCAGGTGCCAGTGGCCGCAAGGTCGTGGAGGTTCGAGTCCTCTCATCCGCAGTGTTCAAACCGTGTCACATGCTGACCTGCCCCCACCTATGGCACCGGTTGCCATGTTAGTCCGAGGGCTTCGTGATCCGCAAGCGGCGGGTGGCGCGAAGCCCCTGCAAGGAAGCCGGGACTGTCGACCAGCCGTGGAGTACCATCCATGGAGCGGGCGATTGCAACACCGGATGTGCCGGAAGACAAAGATCCCGTCGTGACGGGTGACAGTGCCGACAATCAGACGACGAACTCCGACCATCGGCGAATAGAGGCAGCCAAGCGCGAGATTCTCGACGGTGAAAACACTCCGCCGCCCCCAGGCAACACGACGGAGACGCGGAAGGACTCGGTTGTACCGGCGAGGATACCCAAGCAGATAGGGCCCTTCCACATACGCAAGATGATAGCCACCGGGGGATGGGCACGGTTTACGAAGCCACCCAGGAAAGCCCCCGCCGCGGCGTTGGCACACGGGGGTGCGCCGGCAGGGTTCTGTTGAAAGGAACCGGAGCAACGGCGTAGAATGGAACGAGGCATCTGGGGTGCCAGTCGCAACTCTGAAAGGGCGAAAGCTATGAATCGACGAGCGATGAGTCAACGAAAGAGCCTCACGGTTTTGATTGCTGCTGCGTGCGATGGTGGGGATCGGGGCGAGTTCAGCCACGGCAAGCCTGATCACCTGGGAGTTCTCCGGGGAGGTCACGTTTCTGCGGGATGAAACCAACTTGCTTGGTGGAGCGGTGGAACTCGGCGACCCGTTCTCGGGTTCATTTACCTTTGAGTCCACCACGCCGGACGCCAATCCCGGTGATCCCCGCATCGGCCTTTACGACGGCGCAATCGTCGCGCTGTCTGGTTACGTCGCCGATGTCCCGTTCACCGGCGTATTCGGATCTACGAACTACATAGAGGTGATAAACCCGTCATCGATCGGTCCAGATGGATACTTTGTGCGACTCGACGCTGAATTGTTGGCCGTGCCATTGGACTTTGGCTTCCAGCTTGTCGATGGAGCCGGCACTGTATTCGGCGACGACTCAATGGCGCTGTCTCCGTTGTCCCTCGAAGACTTCGAGTACCACAAGTTCGCAATAGGAGACGGATCGGAAACCATTCCGCTGAGTCTATCAGGAACAGTGGACAGGCTCGTTCCAGAGCCCGGAACGCTGGTATTACTCACAGCCGGCGTGCTGATCCTCGGAAGGCGCCGAAGAAGACTCTATCCCGAAAGCACTATTCGCCGTGCGCGGGCGATAACTGTGTTGGGCCGCAATGTTGATGGTGCTCCGGTTTTGGGCATGTGCCTGCTCCTCGGCTTGCCCGGCCGAGCTGCCGCTGCCGACTGTAATGCGAACGGCGTCGAGGATTCTCTAGAACTTTCCGAGTGTCCTCCGATGGGTGTTGTGTTCATAATGGATACTTCTGCCTCGATGGGACCGACACAACACGGGTACATAGGCCTTCTTTGCCCCGCCATCAACGAAGCCCTGGCCGACCTGCCTGACAGCGGTCTCACGGTCAACGAAGAGATTCTGCTGCTCGGTGCCAACGGCTACGACTGCACATGCTGCACGCAGACGGTTCGAGCAGTCTACGGCTCGTCGACTCCCGGACTTCCGGAGCGTTTGGGCACCTGCGGCGGGTGTGAGCAGGGCAACTGTGAAGACTGGGCACCGGCTACCGCCATTGTCGCGGGCAACAAGAGCGACTGGAGTCCCGGCCCGCGAATCGTCGTCCCCATCTCCGACGAGGGCCCGCGCTGCGGCCACCCGGTCTATGACCCGGGCTCTGATCGGGACGCAGTCGACCACGCCATCCCCATCGCCCGCCAGGATGGCCGACAGGGGATCGTGCCGAAGATCGTCGTGCTCATTGAGGTGTTCATGGCCGAGCGCGAG
>JBHHXS010000053.1:0-15897 GCA_046757145.1 Phycisphaerae bacterium
GCTTTGCTGTTGCTTACGCTGGCCAAGGTGTTCTTCTTCAATCGGCGGAGGGAAACGGCGTAGAGAAGAGAAGTGGCCGGGCCTGAGTCGCGAGATCGACCGAGCAGGGTGTGCGTTTGGTCGATCTTCGGTGGCGGGCTTCCGGAGGTGGCGAAGCGGTCTGAAATCGTGTGGGTAATCCGTGCCCGCCCCGAGTAGAGGCGATGCTTTTCTCGGGGCGGGTTTCGTATGCGCGTCTACGGATTGCCGGCCCCGATGGCCTCGAGGAAGTTGAGGGCCTCGCGCCCGGCAGCATCGGGGTCCGCGACGTACGGATAGAGTTCGACGGTGAGCCATCCGTCATACTGCGTGTCGCTGATCGCTTTGAGAACGGCTGGGAAGTCGATGGCACCATGCCCGGGTATCAAATGCTCGTGGGCGCGTGTCGCCGCGATGTCCTCTATGTGGTAGTGGCTGGTGAGTCGGCTGGCCTGGACGATGGCGTCGGGCAGCGACTCCCCCACGCAGTAGAAGTGCCCGATGTCGAAATTGAGCCCAAACATGGGCGATTCGATCCGCTGGGCCAGCTCTTCGAACTGAGCCAGTTTCTCCACCAGCAGTCCCGGCTCGGGCTCGACCAACAGTCTCACATTCTCTTCTTGGGCATGGCACAGGGCTTTGTTCAGACCCTCCACGAAGAGGTCCAGCGCCGCTGCGCACGAGGTGCCCGGCGGAAGGGGCCCGCCCGGTTCGGTGGTGATAGACGGAGCACCAAGCTTACGGGCAAGCGTCAGCGCATCGACGGTGTGCTGAAGCCGCCGGCGCCGCGCCGCGACATCAGGTTCAATCCACGATGGATGCCAGAAGTCCCCCACCGCGTTCATCATGAAGGCGTTTACGTTGGATATCACAAGCCTGTGCGCGTCCAGGGTGCGGCGTATGGCGTCGATGTCGTCGTCGGTTGTAGCTGCGGGCCAGGCGTGCGGCGCATCGGCCATCAGCTCAACACCTCCATACCCGAGGCTCGCGATGCGTCTGATCGCCTCGGCGATAGGGTATCTCATATAGGCGTTAGTGCTGTAGGCTAGCTTCAACGAGACGATGCTCCGCACCTCCGCGGGCGCCCGGTGTGGCCTTAGGACCGGGGGTCAGCCTGATGCTGTAGTATGCCCAGGTGGCCCAGCAGATGTTGCCATTGGATGAACAGATTGTGCTCATTGACTGATATGGGGTCCTTGAAGAAGCACGCCAAGTGGCGCATGGGACCACCACATCCGTTGCCGCACTCGCGGATAGTCAGGCGGGCGAGGTCGATAATCAAAGGTGCCGCCAGCAGCGAATCACTACCGTGCCAGGTAAACTGCATTGACATGCGCGTGCCCAGGAAGCCTTGAAAATGAACGTAATCCCACGCGACTTTCCAGTCGTCGAGTGAGGGTACGTAACCGATCGAGACGTAGGTCGACGCGTGTGGTCCGATAATTTGAGCCAGGGCTTTGTCTTTGGACCGCAGCTTGGATTCGCGTATCCGTGGATCCTGCAGCGTAGCCCCGTCGCGGTTCCCAAGGATGTTCTGCCCCGACCAGCTCAGCACCGCGAGGTTGCGCATGGCAAACATCGGGGCGAGGATCGATTTGACGAGGGTCTCACCCGTTTTGCCGTCACTACCCATGTAGGGCACGCCCAACTGCTCGGCTCGCTCCCGCACTGCCGCCATGCGCAGCCCCTGCGAGGGAGTGAAGTCGATGAACGGGCAATGGGCCTCAATAGCGGCGAGAGCGTACAGGCAACTGCACGGGAGAACCGTCGACCCAGACTTTGTGAGTTCTCGGCGTAGAAGGGTGTAACTGCGACACACGGACTTGCGTGGCAGGCGTGGCTCCGACGACGCTATGTGTATCACGACCACATGGTCCAGTCGGCGGCTTCGGCGAAACGCCGTTATGTCTGCAGTGAGGCGTTCGATTGCCTGTGCCCCGCAGCGCTCTGTCTCCAGTCCGTCTCTGTCGGCCAGCCGGCGCATGCTGGGACTAGCCCCGTACAGCGTGCCGGTCCTTATGTTCCGCTGCATTGCGCGCAGGTCGGGGGCACATGCTCGGATGTCGTCTGCTTTGAACAGGCCGGCCCGGGTGTGAAGTGACCGGACCGCCTCGAGCAGGGTTTCCGATCGAACCTCGTGCCCTCCGAGAACAATGGAGCCGGGAGAGACGAGACCCAACGATCGCAGCTGCGGCAGCTCGGTGACTAGTCCCGTGCCGTCGGTGATCTGCTTACGCAGCGCGGCGAGTCCCAAAGCGACGGTGCTGCCCACGCCGCCGCAGGCCCCGATGAGCCACAAGCCTACTTTGCACTGTCGTAACGCCAATTCGGCACCGTTTCGCCGGCTGGGCGAGCGTGCGAGGCGGGCGCAGCCGGTGGTGTGGGAATCCAAGAAGGCCCACGTTGGTCTCCCATCGCAATAATAGGCGGTCTCCGCACACGCTGCTAGCACCGCCCTCGCGGCCCCCGCGGCTGCTGAATCACGCTGCGCGATCCGACGTTACGGATTCGAGGCAAAGGCGCAGGCGCGCCGATCACGCACCGGTAGCTTGCGTTTGCGGTTCGGACAGATGGCGCGAAGTCGCGCACGCTCAACTAGAGTGTTGCTCCGGGACAAGCGGTTGAATAGAATGACGAAGCCGAGAGTTCCCACCGTCCATGGGAGGCCGACCCGGCACGCGTGCCCCGCAAGCGGTGGTATGTTGGCCCGGTGTGCGGCTATCTGCCGCCGGGAGCGCAGATTGTGGAAAGAACAGGAATCTGGTCACGGGTCGGTCATTGGTTTAGGGCGACATCCCCGCAGGGTGGTGACATAGAGGGGGGCGGCGCAACAGGGTTGTCCGACGGCCCACTGCCCGAGCAAGGTGTCGGCACGAACCTCGAGCTTGAAGGGCGGCCGGGAGACGCGCTCAGTCCATCTCCGCCTCGGCAACCGCCGAACGACAGTCGGGTGGAGGAAGCGTACACGCGGATCATCGATCTCGTTGCATCCATCCGGAACCATTTAGAGCAGCAGGACAGGCGTGCCGAGCGGATGGGCCCCACCATTGAGGCGCTTGCGGAGGGGTTGGGTAAGATTCCCGAGGCGGCCAACACACAGGTCGAGCTGTTGGCTGAAATCGAAAGGCGCCTGCAGCACGACGCGGAGAGGGCCAAACGGACAGAAGTAGCGCTAGCACAACTTCCGCATGTCGCCGATGCCCAGCGAGAGACCATGGTGTCGATGGGCAGACAGTTGGAGACACTTAACGAAGCGAACGAGCGGGGAGCAGTGGCATTCCAGGAGTTCAGGCAGGTATTGTCGCAGCTCACCGACGCAACGCATGCTTCGACGTCCTTCCTCAAACAGATCCAGGTGGACTCAGCGGCGCGGGAAGACCATATGGCGCGCCTTATGATGGAGCAGACCAAGCGGTTTACGCTGTTCGCGCTGGCAGTGATCATCTTGGCGGCGGTGGCCGCCGCAGCCGGGGTGTTTGCGCTCGTGCGCTAACGCCCGATGCCGTCCTGTCGACCGCCGAAAACGGGGAACAGTCATGACAGAGCAGCCACTGGCACCTGCCGAAGTGATGAACAAGCTGCTTGCGAGCATGGAGCAGTTGGGTGCGTCGGACCTTCATCTCAAGGTGGGCTATTCACCTTTCTACCGGGTTGCCGGCCATCTTCGCAAAACGCACCTGGCTCCGATTCCCGACAGCAGGCACCTGGACGCGATGATTATTGATCTGATTCCGGAGTCTCGTCGAGAGGAGTTCCGCAACGGGGCGGACCTCGACTTTTCAGCACGTGGTGTGGGCGGTGATCGCTACCGCATTAACGTGTTCGAATCGATGGGCGACAGGCATGCTGCCGTCCGCCGCGTGCAAAGCAGGATACCGACGTTCAGTGATCTGAACCTGCCGGCCGTATATGCTGATACCATAGCCAAACTCTTTGAGGGGTTGATACTCATCAGCGGCGTAACCGGGTGCGGCAAGAGCAGCACGCTGGCTGCCATGTTGGATTACATCAACAACACCCGGGCGGTGCACATTATCACCGTGGAGGACCCGGTCGAATACGTGTTCACGCCCAAGAAGTCGATAATCGCCCAAAGAGAGATAGGCATCGACGTAGCGGACTACCACGACGCGCTTCGTTTCATCGTTCGCCAGGATCCCGATTGCATCCTGATCGGCGAGCTCCGCGACAAAGAGACGATGGGGGCGGCGTTGCAGGCTGCGGAAACGGGCCACCTGGTGCTGGGAACACTGCACGTAAGCGATGCACAACAGACCTTCGTGCGGATCCTGGAGTTCTTCCCGCGGTCACAGCACGCCTTCATTCGCTCGTCGCTGGCCAACAGCCTCAAGGCGATCATGTGCCAGAGGCTCGTCCCGGGCATCGCGGAGAACACGCGCTTCCCCGCGACCGAGGTGCTCCTGAACAACTCGACCGTGCGGGACAAGATCGTGCGCGAGGAGGACGACGATATCCCCGCGATCATCGGCCAATGCAAGGAAGAGGGGATGCGGACTTTCACGTACTCCCTGTGCGAGTTGGTGGAGACCGAGAAGGTGCACTACGACGCGGCCATGGAGTTCGCCCCGAACCGTGAGGCACTCGCGTCAGCCGTCAAGGGTATAAGCATGTCCACGGACGGTCTTATAGGCCGCTCGCACACGTGAGAGGTTCGGGCAACGTTTACGGATCGTGGGTGAGGGTGCGGGAACAGGACTGTGGGTCACAGCTGCTCCAGGCACGAAGCGGGAGGAGCCGATCGTCAAGCCCCGTGCCCAGCCTTGCCCGTGAATAGTATCAGCCGATGGCGTATCGCGCCAGGACTTTCTTCACGGCTGTGACCAATTCGGTTCGTCTTACCGAGAACTGCGCAGGCTGCTCCTCTAGCCACTTCTTGCGATCTGCCCCTATCTCCTTGGAGAGCTCATCACCGAGTCGCAGGTCTTTGATGGCGACTTCCCCCCGTGCCTGCTCATCGGACCCCATGATCAGCGCGACTGTTTTCCCGCTGTCCGAGGCGTATTTGAACTGCTTGCCTATGTTTTGTTTACCGACGTAGAGTTCCGCGTTGATCCCGGCGGAGCGGACCTCGGCGGCGAGTTTGATGTACTCTCCGGTGAGGTTTTTGTCGAGCCTTGTGACCAACACCGGCGCGGTTATTGCATCTACGTCCACCTTGCGGAGCGCTTGCAGGACGGCAAGGAGGCGGTCAACGCCTATCGATGCCCCGGTTGCGGGTATGCTCTGCCCGGTGAAGCGTTCTATGAGATTGTCGTACCGGCCCCCTCCCACAACGCTTCCGAACGATCGCGCCTGTCCCTGCTCATCGAGGAGTTCCAAGGTCAGCACACCTTCGAAGACAGGCCCTGTGTAGTACTCGAGGCCACGCACCACCGTGGGATCGAAGACCACGCGATCATCAGCGTATCCCGCTTCGGTCAGAATCTGATCAATCTCGCGGAGTTCATTGACGCCCTCGAGGCCGACGCGACTCCCCCCCACGACCTTTTCCAGTTGGCTGCAGGTCACGCTGCGCGAGTCCGAGGTGATCTTGAGGTAGCTTACCAGACCCTCGATTTGACTCGCGGACAGCCCTGCTCCGGGCGTGAAGTCGCCCGATTCATCACGTCGGCCGGGACCGAGTAGTAGCTGTACGCCCTCCAGGCCGACCCGGTCGAGCTTGTCGATTGAGCGGAGAATCCGGAGCGGGGTGCCGCCGCCGGGCAGGCCCGCGCCACCCACCACGCGCTCGAGCGCCCCGTTCAACACCTTGCGGTCGTTGACGCGGATGACGTAGTCACCCCGCTTGATACCTAGTGCCTCAAGCGTGTCACACATCACCATGCAGCATTCGGCGTCGGCGAGCATGGAGGCTGTCCCAACGGAATCGAAGTCGAACTGATAGAACTCGCGGAATCGTCCGGGGCCGGGCTTCTCCACTCGATACAGCGGGCCGACCTGGTAGCGGCGATAGGGTGTCGGCAGGCCCGGGTTCATTGCCACGAAACGCGACAGCGGTGCGGTCAGGTCGTAGCGCAGGGCCACCCACTCGTCGTCTTCGTCACGGAAGGCGAAAATACCGCCATCGGGCTGATCCGCCTCCGGAAGGTACTTGCCGAGCGCGTCGACATACTCGAGGGCCGGCGTCTCCAGAGGAAGGAACCCGTAGCGCTCGTAGACCTCGCGTATCCTGGCGATCATGCGGTCCCGTGCGAGAAGATCACCCCCGGCGATGTCGCGGAAACCCTTGAGGCGCCGCGCGATGATCCGTGTTTTATTCGAACTCTCGGTCAACTGCGTTCCTCCGGATTATCAGGCGTGAGCCAGTCTATACGCCGGACCGGCGCGATGTCCAGCACGGTCTCGCCGGATGCGCTGGATCCGCACCCGCGAGGTATCAACCGCACGCCCGTCGACGAATCGGGCGTCGCTTTGCGTGTAAGTCAGGTAGTTGTGGTCCGACGGCGCCTGCGCATCGCCACCTCAGGCGCTTCGCGCATACAGGTAAAGAGGATTCTGAATGACATGCCCAACAGCCTGAGCCTTCCGCGGGCAATCCCCGGGGCACCTTCTCCCACCTCTGGGAAGCCCTTGTCGTCGGGTTTGAGCGATTCGAAGTTGTGGAAGAGTCTGCCCCACTGGCTACGAAGAACCGTTCGCACCCGTGACCGCGCGAGCAACGGATACCAGAAGGTATCATGGTAGAGCACGCTGGCGATGTACGCCCACGGCGCCAGCCAGGTCTTGAGCGACCATTCCAGAAACCGCTTCAGCCAGCCCCAGTAGATGAGGTGCTGCATGCGCGCCGCGAAGGTCATGTTCTCAAACGGCCCGACGAAGTGCCAGTTCTCGGCGGCGACGGGTTCGTCCCCGACGATCTCGATTTCCTTTGGGTTGCCACAGCCAAGCCCCTTTTCATGGGCCAAACGAATGAACTTCACGTCGCGCAGCGGATCGAAGCCCATGATCTTGGCTGCTAGGGCATCGATTGCCACCTGATCGCTCGAAGCGAGTATGACGTTCTTAACGTAGGGGATCATGCATCGGGGCCCCGGCCCGTCGCCCGCGAACGTGCCGTCCATTACCGCAAACACGCCGCGGTGAATGCGCCGCTGAATCATCAGAAGGTCCACAAGGGTCTCGTGGATCACAGGATGCGTCCAGTGGCGATGCTCGTTCAGCAGCCCCCCGAACGCGTTCTTCATTGCACCGGTCATCGTGGTGAAGACATGCGTCTTGATCGTGGGGAGATGGACGATATTCTCGCCGAGGAACCGTCGGGGGATGCTGAAGCCTTTCGGATAGACCTCGTTCAGGCATATGAACTCATCCGCCAGCTCGCCCACCGCTTCGCGGATGTCCACCCATTCCTCCCCGGGCTCATAAAGGTGCACGTTGCGCAATCCGTGCGCCTCGATCACATTGATCTGCTTGTTCTCACGTTCACCGAGATGAGCATCAATGACCACGGTGCGATTCTGGCAGGCGTGGATCAGATCGGGGGCATATCCGTCGCGTTTCATGGCACGGACAACGCCTTCCAACTGCCACGGCGTCGTCGATGATCCCGGGAAGAAGAAGTGCCAGCTTATGTTGACCTTCAGCGCGGTGTCGGCGCTTTTGTCGATGACGTCCTGATAGCCGGCCAGGTTCATCGCGCGGTGGTAGTCCTCGAACACGGTTTGCGGTGAGGTGCGAACGAGCGCCACCTTCGACTTCGTCATATGCGACCCCCTATTGCGGCCCCCTACCATGGTCCCGCCCGGCCGCGACCCACCGATTCTATCGACATCCCGCATGGGGCACGTTGGCATCGCCCGGAAGCAGCCCGGCGAGCCCGGCGGGTCCCAACAGCGGTTCCTGGTACACGATGAGCAAGGCAGCGGCGGCCCACGACAGCACCGTCGCCAGCAAAGCCCTGTCTTTCAGCACGATGTCCGTCGGGCCGCTATACACCCCCAACTCGGTCAGCATCGCGTACCGGAAAACCCCGTAGACGACGAGGGGCAGCGTGTAGAACAACTGCTCTTTGTGGAACGGCACGGAGCTGCCGGTACGATCCATGGTGTAGATCAGGAAGGTCATGACGGCGATGCCCGCGCAAACGGTGATGAGATGGGTGAGCAGTTGCGGGGAGTACCGGTCCAACGTGCGGCGATGCTGACCGGCGTTCTCAGCGTTCCCGATCATAGCGATTTCACAGCGGCGCTTGCCGAAACCTAGGAAAAGGCACAGCGTGAACATACATGCGACCAGCCATTCCGATGTAGCCACCCCTACTGCCAACGAACCCGCCCAGGCACGCAGAACAAAACCCGTGGCGATGGCAATCACGTCGAGAATCATGCGACGCTTGAGCGTGAGCGAGTAAGCCAGCGTAAGCAGGAAATAGCACGCAAGAACCACGGTCACACCAGGAGGGAGGACTGCGATCGTAAGGCTCCCGGAAATCAGCAGCAGTACACCGCTTACCACCAATGCCGGCGCCGGGCCGATAGCCCCCCGGGCGATGGGTCGAAAGCGCTTGGTCGGGTGGCTTGCGTCCGCCTCGCGATCAACGATATCGTTGATTATGTAGGTCGCGCTGGCTGCAAGGCAAAAGGCAACGAATGTCGTTGTCGCCGCGAGAAGCGGCTCGAGGGAAAAAAGTCGCATCCCGGCAGCGGGGCCGGCGAACACCACGACGTTCTTGACCCATTGAGTGGGGCGCAACTGGGCAACGAGGTCGCCGAAAGCGAGGATCTTGTCCTTCGGCAACGCGGGATCGGGCATCTCAGCGGGTCCCATACGTGTAACGCCACCGTCCGTTCGGGATGCTGCACACCGCAGCACCCCGTGGTCGGATCATTATATGAGATGCAGCTCGCGCGCGATACGGTCGTACGTGCGAAACGCCCACATCACCTCCTTCATAAGTGAACGTGACCGCTGCGAGTTGCGCAGTCCGGCGGACGGGCCCGCCGCTTCCCTACACCAGATGGCCCCGAATACCGCTCGACAACGTCGGCTGCAAAAGCGTTAGGGGCAGATCATTCGCGCCGCGACAAGGCGGCACCGACAGGGTCTACTGCTTGTACTTCACGGAGCAGCCGAACGATTTGGTCACCGGTGTCGCGACCGCTGAACCGTTCAACAGCGCCGTCACGGACTGTTCAACGTAGTTGCGTTTTGTCTCCTTGATGCCGTACGCGTCGTCGTCGATCGCCCCCATGTAGGCTAAGACGCCCTTCCGGTCGATCACAAACATATGTGGCGTGGTCTTCGCGCCATACGAGCGGCCGACCTTACCAGGAGCGTCGAGCAGCAGCGGGTATTCGATGCTGTTCTTGGCCACCCACTTGCGAATCGAGTCGATCTTCCGCTCGCAGAAGTGACTTGAATCGATGGCCAGCCACACTACGGGCTTATCCGCGAACTTGGCGATAGTCTCCTTCATCGCCCCGTTCTTGGTGTATCGATTGGACACGGGGCATTCGTGGTTGATCCATTCCAGCACGACGATCTTTCCCCGTAGATCGGACAGTTTATGCTCTTTCCCTTGGATGTCCTTAAGGGTGAAGTCCGGCGCAGGCTTACCGATTTCGGCGTGGGTGTAAGATCGCCCCTCGCCACCGACGTCACCACAGAAGCCGCAGCTTACCCACGCGGGCGCCACGAACGGCAGCAGCGCCGCAACCCATCCAGCCCGTATATTTGTCATCCGAGTGACCTCCACAAAGTCATGTACTAATGCTATGTCAACACAAATCCGGTCCGTGCCTGATCTTATGCTGCGACGGCGAGCGCGGCAACTCAGCGCCGTTCAGGGCCGCATCCTGCAAGCGGCAGTGGTCCGCGACCCTTATCTCCTTGACAATTCATGCTGTCCGCGTAGGGTTGATTTTCTAGGATTATGCCAACCGAGGTGATACGAGTTGATCGTCAGTCAAGCTATGAGGACGCGGTACAAAGTGCATTGCAGGTTTGGACACGAGGTGGACTGGTCGCCTTCCCGACGGAAACAGTGTACGGAGTCGGGGCACACGCGGTTCACATCGGCGCATTGGCCCGCCTGAGGGAGGTAAAGAGCCGGCCGGCGGACAGAGCGTTCACCGTTCATCTGGGCTCGCGCACACAGGCCACGGAGTTTGTTGGGGAGGCCACCGGGCTTGCCCTTCGTCTCATGCGTAAGGCTTGGCCCGGGCCGCTGACCCTCATACTCGGGGCTAAGAAGGACCTTCTAACTGCGGGAGGGTCGGCCCCGCTGCCGGACGCTGCAGCTTCCGCGGTGATTCATGGTAACACGGTTGGGCTGCGTTGCCCGGATGATCCTGTCGCAACGGCCCTGTTGCAGGCGGCGCCGGAACCGGTCGTGGCAGCCAGCGCCAACTTAAAAGGCAACAGACCGCCCCTGACCGCCGAGGACGTAATGCGCGACTTGGATGGTCAGGTGGAGCTTCTGATCGATGCAGGTAGAACAAGGTACTCAAAGCCTTCCACTATCGTGCGCGTCGAGGGTGACACGTATACAATCGTCCGGGAGGGCGTCTACGACGCCGCAGCGATCGAGCGCCTGGCTACGCTCCGCCTGTTATTCGTGTGCACGGGCAACACCTGCCGCAGCCCGATGGCGGCGGCGGTGGCACGGAAGCTGCTGGCGGAGAGGCTGCATTGCGACTATTCCAGGCTGGCGGAGCGGGGAGTGGTCGTAATGTCGGCGGGGACCGGCGGCGGTCACGGCGGCGCCTCGCCGAACGCGGTGAAGGTGATGGCCGAAAGAGGGCTCGACATTTCCGACCATGTCTCCCGTGCCCTTGCGGTTGAGCACATCCAGCAGGCGGACCACATTTACGCCATGACGCACGTGCACCGTGACCGGATACTTGATATGCTACCCACCTGTGCAGAGCGTGTGGTGCTCCTACTGGGCGATGAGGATGTACGCGATCCCGTCGGTGGCTCAGAATCGGACTATGAGCACTGTGCCCAACTCATCGAGAAAGGAATTCAAGCGCGACTGCAGGAGGTAATGCTGTGAAGGTTGCCATATCCAGTGACCATCGTGGTTATGCCGCCAAGGAGAACCTAAAGTCGTATCTCACCGCGGCAGGCCACGAAGTCTCAGATTTCGGCTGCGACACCCCCGCCAGTTGCGACTATCCTGACAGCGGCATAGCCGGTGCCATCGCCGTTGCGAAGGGGTCGGCCGACTTCGGTATTTTCTTCTGCGGCACGGGGATAGGCATGTCCATATCGGCGAACAAGGTCCGGGGGATTCGCGCCGCCCTGTGCCACGACGAATTGACGGCTGAGCTCTCCCGTCGACACAACAACGCCAACATCCTCTGCCTACCTGCGGACCTTCTCGGTGCGGAACTCATCCGGCGTGTAGTCGACGTATGGCTTCGGACGGAGTATGAGGGCGGGCGTCATGATCGCAGACTTCAGAAGATAGCCGAGTTCGAAAACAACGGGCAATGCATTTAAGCGGTGTCGTCTGCACCCGCAACAAGACCGACCGGCCGCTCAGCCCGGTTCGGGTTGCTCGCAGTCTGCCTCTTCGGTTCCGGGGCCGCGGGCCTGATCTACGAGGTCGTCTGGGTCCGCCTCTTTTCGGAAGTGATGGGGCATACGGTCTATGCCCTGTCCGCGGTACTCACGTCCTTTCTTGGGGGCTTGGCGCTGGGGGCCTACGTTGCGGGCCAGTGGACGCGACGACACACGGTGACCGTCCGCGTATACGCCGTACTCGAGGTTGCCATCGCGGCGTTCGCACTGGCCATGCCCTGGGCGATCGATGCGTGCTCTCCGGTATTCGCCGCCGCGTACCGATCTTACGGCGATTCCTTCGTACTCTACAACCTGGTTCAGTTCCTCGTGTGTGGTTCGAGTCTGTTGCTCCCCACTGCGCTTATGGGGATGACGCTCCCTGTGGTGACAGCGCTGCTTTTGAGTGGAAGCAGCGACATAGCCCGCGGAGCGGGGCGGCTCTACGGCGCCAACACGATGGGCGCCGCCGCAGGTGCCGCCGCTGCGGGTTTTTGGCTGCTGCCGAGCCTGGGGATGGCGGGCACCGCACTGTTGGCTGCGTGCGTCAACGTCCTTGTGGCTGTCATCGCAATGTACGCGGGGATGAGCGCCGCCCGCGGACGCGGCCGGGCCGAGCTTGGTAGCGCGAACTCGCATACGCGGTCGTTGGGCAGCGCGAACGGCCAATGGCGAGCCGGCGGGCATGACGCCCACGATGGGGCGCCGAGTGAGCGCCGCCGAACGGCAAAGGCGCCGGCCGGACGCTCTGGTAGGTCTGCACGTTCGGCGCGTATCGCGCTCCGACCGCCTCCGTCTGATTGGCCCGCACCGTCGTATCGAACGCTGCTTTGGCTCTACGGCCTCTCGGGGTTTGCATCCCTCACTCTTGAAGTGGCGTGGGCTCGTATGGTCAGTCTGTCGATCGGCTCGACGACGTACGGGTTTACTGTCATACTCGTGACATTCGTCGCCGGGCTGGGGTTGGGTAGCATGATCGGCGGACGGCTGGTCGTTATGGTCCGCCGCCCGGTGATCGCTGTATGCCTCCTCAACGTCGCCATTGCGCTGTGGAGCCTGCTGTCGCTGTCCTATCTGGGATCGCTTCCGATTCGGGTGATTCAACTGATGGGTGCGCTTGGGCTGGGCTTTCGTAATCTCCTTGCCGGCGAGCTCGCCCTGGTGGCAAGCACCATCCTCTGGCCGACTCTGTGCATGGGGGCCATGTTCCCGCTTGTTGCTCAACTTGTATATCGAACCGTGGGGGAATCGGGTGGGGCTGTCGGGACGGGATATGCTGCGAATACTTGGGGCAACATTCTAGGCTCGTTCATCGCGGGGTTCGCTCTCATTCCGTTAATAGGGATGCGGAACACGATAATCGTATCGGGGCTGATCAGCTCGGCCGTCGCCGCCGCATACATGATACCCGATGCGCGGCGGAGGCGCGGATGGGGAATCGCCAGGGGCGTAATCCTGGTCGCCATGACTCTTACCGCTGCCGCATCGACACCCGCCTGGAATCATGAGATCGTTACAAGCGGGCCTTACTTCTACGGGAACGAAGTCCTGGGCGTCGTGGGCGACGAGCGCGATCCTCGACAGATACAACGGGCTATAGAGGCGGCATTTGAGCTTGTCGATTACCGCGAGGGGGCCACCACCGTCGCCAGCGTTCGGCGTCAAGGCACTATGCTCTTCCTTCAGGCCGGGGGATACATCGAGGCTGGATCCTATGCCCCGACCCAGCAACTCATAGCCCACCTGCCACTTCTGCTGCACGGCGCAGCGAAGGACGTGCTCGTTGTTGGACTCGGCACGGGGGTGACCCTGGGAAGCGTGCTCACGCATCCCGTAGAGACAGCGGACTGCGTGGAAATCTCCGCTGAGGTGCGCGACATGGCCCGAGAGTATTTCGCCGATCTCACCGGGCACGCCCTCGATGACCGGCGGGCCAACGTGATCATCGGGGATGGCAGGAATCATCTCCGCAACTGTGGCAAGAAGTATGACGTCATCGTCTCTCAGCCGTCGGTGCCGTGGATGTCCGGCGCTGCCAGCCTGTTCACCCATGAGTGTTTCACCGACATGCGCAAGCGCCTGCGCCCGAACGGCCTCGCGTGCGCGTGGTATCAGCCGTGGGACCCCGAGATGAGAGATACGCGTTCCCTGCTTCGAACCTGGTCTGATGTCTTTCCTCGCTGCTACGTGTTCGAGAGCCCCTCCCTGGGGGAGTACATGCTAATTGGCGTGCGCGATGCCGAGTCGAGCTCCCCCAGCCAGGATATGGGGAAGGAGGCGCCCGCTCATCGCGAGGGCGCTGCAGTAAGGTTCTCCGCCGCGACCGTCAACAAGGGCCTTGCCATGCCACCAGTGGCGGAGGACCTTAAGCCCCTCAACATTGCTGACGCTTCCGATCTGCTCGGGGAGCTGCTGTTCGGACCGGGTGCCGTTGCGGCTTATTCCGCTGGGGCCCGCCTCAACACCGATGATAATGCGTACATCGAGTTCACCACGCCTGCTGGGATCTTCTCCAGGGAGAAGCTCAAGCAGCACGCTGACCTACATCGTTTCCGCGAACTCCCGACGCGCTACATCGATGTGACCTTGGACGACGACGCGGCAACTGCCACGCTCGCCAAGCGACTTAAGCGCATCCACGCGAGCAAGGAGCTGATCCTAAGCGCCCGCAGGATCGACGGAATCAAGGAGGATTATGCGCAGTGGCGTGAACTGATGGTCCGGGCCGCCCAGCTCAATCCACGAGACCCGTACGTGATCAGGCGGAGGCGGGCATGGCAGGGCGATTCCGGCTCGTGATTCAGTGCATAACCCTGGGAGTCATGCTTGCCCTCGGCCGAAAGATGATGGCGCTGCTCTGCCGGTGTCGGCACGCCCGCAGGGATCGTAGTCTCAACCAGTGCAACGGAGGCAGGCGGGCCGTCTATTCGCTCAATCAGTTCTTCGGCGTGCACGAAACACTCGTCCACCGGCCCTGCACGGCCTTGTGTGCCACCCGGTGAACAACTTGCTTCGCCTAGCGCGACGTATCGGAGACCTCCGGTGAGCATCCCAGCCAGGGTAATCCCAGCCAGCGCATAACGCCGCTGCACGGGGCCCATTCCTTCTTCCCGCGAAGGATCTGTACGACATCGCTCACCGTACTCTGATCCGGCGCGGTGGCCGTCACGGTAAGACGGTCCTGGGAGTTGGAGATGACCAGCAGCGGAACGTCGTCGAGCGCCAGGATCGAGCCCAACACCTCGCGCTTTTCTGGTGGGAGCCTGTACTCCTTAGTGGTCTCTGACGTCCGCAGAAGACTTTTCACGTACCTCCTCACGCCATCACGATCCTGGTGGTTCTTGCGAGTGATTAACTCGACGAAGCGGTCGAGAGCTCGAATCTCCCACGGCGTACCTTGGACGTGTACGCCGCCGCCGCGCCGGCTGACAATGACGGCGATGTCCTTTGGCGCGAGCAGGTTGAACATCGCCTGCGCCTTGTGCTCGCACAAGTCGTAATCGCGATCTATGGCCGGCTCGAGGGTTCGGCCGTAATCGTTGGAGCCCGCACCTGCCGCGTAGTCGAGGAAGAGTCCCGCGTCTTCCGGTAACCGCTGCCAGGTGTAGCGAAGCGGCTCCAGGGCGGTCGAGGCAGCCGCCAAACTCACCGCCGCGCCGACCAGCAGAGCCACATTCGCAAGCGCGGTGGGACGAGACCGCCCGCGCACCGCTGCGAGGTTCATGCCACAGCGACTGCAGAAACTCGCCTCCGCTGGATTAGGATGATGACAGTTGATGCACGGCACATCCATGAAATCTGCTTCCGATCCCGTTAGTGTGGATTGTCCCTACAAATAATCATCAATAATCATTGTACGGCGGCACGGGCGACGTTGGGAGCCCGCCGACCCCTCGTTAAGGCGCATCGCGCACGGGCGCACAGCTCGTCGGCGCGGCGTTTGCAGGCGATCGGGGCATTTCGCCACCTTGTCCGGCAAACGTTCCCATTTCGTCCCTCGGTCAAAGGGGGGAAACAGGGGCCCGCACCACTCTTGAGCTGTACGCGCTATGGCCTCGTCGCGTCTGGCCTCGTGGTGTCTATTCGTACGCGCAGCCTGTTTATTCCGCTCACTGTGGCAGCGGAATCTCAGCGGGACCGCTTGCGCCTGCACCGGTACCTCGGGTCGTGCCGCTGCTCGACTGTGCCGCACTCGGTGGCAGTTCGTCGGCGAGGTCGGTTCTGGGGTCGGTTCTTGTGTGGTGCTAGGGTGGGATTGCCGCGGCGGGAGACCGAGCGTCCCATGCGTGTACTCGTCACGGCAAGTGATCTCTCGTTCGCTGCGACATGTCGCGAGTGCATCAGGTGATGTGC
>JBHHXS010000054.1:0-15758 GCA_046757145.1 Phycisphaerae bacterium
CGGTGGACGACCGCCGAGGTTGTGGTGCCCTGCTGCGTGCCCAACCCCTCGCAGGCGTCGCACCACCCCATGCGGGTATTGAACGAAAAATGGTGCGGAGCGAGCTCCTCATAGCTTTGCCCACATCGGCCGCACGAGCGGTGTCGAGAGAAGCGGTATTCTTCGCCTCCACTGACGCTCGGACCCAGGGCAGTTGACGGTGCGATCGCCCGTTTCTCCGGCTCTTCGAAGTCCGCCAATACCGTCATCGCGCCGCCGCCCAACGCTAGCGCCTGTTCAACGCTGTCGCTCAGTCGGGAGCGACGCGACTTTCGTACGACGATCCGATCCACGACCAGTTCAATGCGGTGGCTGCGGCGACGGTCAATCTCAATGGGCTGATCCAGCGAGTACACCGTGCCGTCGACCCGCACCCGGGCGTAGCCGTTCGCCCGTTCGCGCTTGAAGAGCTGGTCGTAATGCTCCGCCCCCGCCGGATGAACTTGGGCGAGCACGAGTATCCTGCGCCCTTCACCAAGAACCAGAACTCTTTCTACAATCTCATCGCCGGTTTGTGTCCCGATGGGGATCTTGCATGCGGGGCAGTAGGGCTGGCCGGCCCGGCTCCACAAAACCCGCAAGTAGTCATAGATCTCCGTTACGGTCCCCACGGTAGAGCGCGGTGATTTGCTGGCTGTCTTCTGCTCGATGCAGACTGCTGGTGAAAGGCCGTAGACGTGATCGACGTGCGGCGGGCGGAGCCGGCTTAGGAACTGCCGTGCATAAGCGCTGAGCGATTCCACGTATCGCCTTTGACCCTCGGTGTAGATCGTGTCGACGGCAAGGCTGCTCTTCCCGCTGCCACTGGGCCCGCAGCAGACCGTCATCTTGCCGCGCGGCACCTGGACGGTTATGTCCTTAAGGTTGTGCTGCTTCGCTCCCACCACGGTGACCGCGTCGCGCCGAGGGCGCGGTCGCTTCTTAGTCGTCCCGCTCCGGCCATCGCTCCGTTTACCAGCTCGGTTTCGTTCGTTCGCCCGGGCGCCGAATCGCCTTGTACCGAGGACACCGCGCAGGGCCGCACCGGTATAGGAGCGCTTCGACCGGGCAACCATTTCCGGGGTACCCGCTGCCACCACCCGCCCACCGCCGGCGCCGCCTTCGGGTCCGAGGTCTATCACCCAGTCGGCTGTCTTGATGACGTCGAGGTTGTGCTCGATGACGATAACGGTGTTCCCGGCGTCCACGAAGCCGTGCAGCACGCTGAGCAGGCGTTTGATGTCAGCGAAGTGCAGGCCTGTCGTCGGCTCATCCAGAAGATACAACGTAGCCCCCGTCGACTTCTTCACCAGCTCACGGGCCAGCTTGATTCGCTGCGCCTCCCCACCCGAGAGGGTCGTCGACGACTGGCCGAGCTTGATATAGTCGAGCCCCACCTCGTGCAGAGTCCGCAACATACGCGCGATCTTGGGCACGTTGCAGAAGTGCTCAAGCGCTTCCTGAACGTCCAGGTCGAGCACGTCGGCAATGCTCCTGCCCTTGTAGAGTATTTGGAGCGTCTCTCGGCTGAAGCGTCGGCCGTTGCACACCGGGCAGGTGACCCAGACGTCAGCCAGGAAGTCCATCTCCATCTTGTTGCTTCCGTTGCCTTCACACGCCTCGCATCTCCCGCCCCCGGCCCGGCCCGTACCAACATTGAAGCTGAAGCGCCCGGGCTTGTACCCACGAACCTTCGAATCGGGCAGCTTCGCATACAACGCCCTGATCTCGTCGAAGACCTTGACGTAGGTCGCCGGGTTCGACCGCGGTGTCCGCCCGATCGGCGACTGGTCAATGTCGATCACCTTGTCGAGATGCTCGAGCCCGTCGATGCGATCGTGATCGCCGGGATCGACCTTGACAGCTCCGTTCAGATCGCGAGCCAGCGCCTTTAGGATGATGTCATTGACTAGCGAGCTCTTCCCCGAGCCGGAGACCCCGGTGACGCACACGAATCGCCGCAACGGCACATCGACGGTGATACCGCGCAGATTGTTCTGCCTCGCCCCGATAACGGTGAGCCAGGCGACTCGGTCACCGGCAGCCGGCACGGCAGACTGCCCCGCAACCGGCCCAACCGCCGTCCCGGGCGCTCCCGCTGCCTTCTTGGCGATTCGTTTGGACTTCCTGCCCCTCATGGTATCCCGTGCGTACCCTCCGCTGTCCGCCATACGATCTGCAGCGCGACCGTGTGTATCGGAGTCGCAAACGCAAGCAACCGATCCCAAACCCCGCACTCGTGGCTGGAGCCAAACGAAAAACAACGCATCAACGTAAGCGCGTAAGTCAGCGTAAGCCGCCCTGCGGACTACACCGACGGCTGACCCTCGCCCATATCAGCCAATCATCGCATCTTTCTCGTCTGCCGTTTCGTGCTCTTCCTGCCTGTCGCCACCGGTCTTCGCGTTTTGGGCACCTCAATCTGTTCGTCTCCCCGGAGGTATTTTCCCGTGACGGACCGCTTCGAGGCAGCGATCTCAGCGAGGTTGCCGTGGGCTACGATCCGTCCCCCGTGCATGCCGGGACCCGGGCCGAAGTCCACGATCTCGTCCGCTACGCGCATGGTCTGCTCGTCGTGCTCTACGACGATCACCGTGTTTCCCATGTCGCGGAGTCGGCAAAGCGAGTCGAGCAGGCGCTGGTTGTCCCGCGTGTGCAGTCCGATGCTGGGTTCGTCGAGTATGTAGAGCACGCCGACCAGGCCGGCACCGATCTGACTAGCCAAGCGAATCCGCTGTGACTCGCCCCCGGCCAGCGTCGGAGCCGTGCGATCGAGCGTCTAATAGTCCAGCCCGACGTCGCGCAGGAACGTCAGCCGTGCGCGAATCTCTTTGACGACTTCTTCGGCAATCAACTGTTCCGTGGAAGTGAGCTCGACTTCGTCGAAAAACTCCGCCGCCTCGCTGATCGACAAAGCACAGACGTCGTTGATGTTCGCACCGTTGAGGCGAACCGCGCGTGCCTGCTCGTTGAGCCTGCCGCCCCCACAGTCGGCACACGTTCCCTTGCGCATGTACTTCTCATAGTAACCCCGCACGAAGCTCGACTGCGCCCTGCGGTGCTTGTCGCGCAGCTCCGCCACCACGCCGCGGAACTTGCCGCCGTGCCGCCATACCCTACCCGACCAACGCCATTCGTAGGTGACGTGCTCATCGCCCAGGCCGTACAGCAGCGCCTTCCTGGCTCGCGGCGGGAGCTTGCCCCACGGTGTGTTCAGGTCGAACCCGACGTGCTTGGCCACGCCTCGATAGATATGCCTGCGCCATCTGCCTATTCTGCTCCGCATCGGCTCGATCGCCAGCTTGAGAAATGACTTGCCGGGATCGGGGACGAGCAGGTCGGGATCGAAGTCAAACGTCTCTCCCATACCATCGCAGGTGAGGCACATGCCGGTAGGAGAGTTGAAGCTGAACAACTGCGGCGAAGGGGGCTCGAAGCTCAATCCGCAATCCGCGCAGGCGTAGTGTGATGAGAGCAGCAGGTCGGTGGAGTCAGGCAGGCTGCCGCTGCGCCGACGCTTACTCGTGCTTGCGCGGTCGCGCGGGCTCAACCCCACAGCTCGGGATGAAGATGCTACCTGTGCGATCAGCGTACCGTCTCCAAGTTTCAGCGCGTTGTCGACCGCTTCCGCCAGTCGCGGACGTATGCTGCGGGTAACGGCAATCCGATCCACGACGATCTCGATGTCATGGCGAACATGCCTTGCCAGCGCCGGGGCATCTGAAAGCGCCGCAACTTCCCCGTCGATCCGGGCCCGGGCGTACCCCTGCCTCAACATGTCCTCGAACAGGTCGCGATGCTCGCCTTTCTGCCCGCGCACTACCGGGGCGAGGATCAACGCCTGCGTCCCGGAAGGGAATTCGAGGATACGGGCGATGATCCGTTCGCGAGTCTGTGCGCTGATGGGTTTGCCGCAGGCCGTACAGTGCTGCCTGCCGACCCGGGCAAAGAGCACCCGAAGATAATCATGAATCTGCGTGATGGTGCCGACGGTGCTGCGCGGATTCCACCCGCCCGTCTTTTGTTGAATGCATATCGCGGGGCTCAGGCCCGTAATCTGATCCACATCGGGCTTGGCAAGCTGCCCGAGGAACTGTCGGGCATACGAGCTGAGCGACTCGAGATAACGCCTCTGCCCCTCCGCAAAAAGAGTGTCAAACGCAAAGCTGCTTTTGCCGCTCCCAGAGACCCCCGTGAAACATATCAGCTTGCCGCGGGGAAGACGAAGCGACACGTTCCGGAGATTGTGCTCACGAGCACCTTTTACCGTGATCGTACGGGGCTCCATGCGTACGTCCCAATCATCCCCCAGGTGATACCGAGACCTCCGCTGAGTCGCCCGCGCGTCTGACGGCATCAGGCAGCGCCCGCGCGTCTGCGATGAATCCGACTTGCGTCACACGCCACAACCCGCCGTCCTGGATCAAGCCTATCGCAAGAAGCACCTGAGCTTGCGGATCGCCGCTCGGGTCCCGCGCCTCCATGAGAATCTGACACTCCTGTACCCCGGGCTCCGCCCTCCCCGCATCGATGGGACCCACACGAACGAAGCGGCTCTTGGCTTTCTCCCAATCCGTCTCAAAATCGTTCACGTAGTAGGAAACGGTCGGCGTCCAGTGATTCACGATATGATAAACGAGCTCGTCGCGCGTCAGGCTTGTTGGATTCCGCGCCGCGATCACGTCCGCAGCCACAACGTCAAACTGGGTATCCAGAGCCCGCGCGCGGGCGACCGCGTCGGGCGCCAGGAAGTCGTCGCGTATCGCTCGCAGCAGAACGAATGCCGTCTGTTCGGGAGGCGCATCCTCGTCAAGGGTCATTCCGTAGTGAGTAACCGCGCGCACGGTCGCGTGGCGAATCTTCTTTCCAGCCAGACGTACGTTGCGTTCACAGCCGGATACACCCCCCAGCCAGACCAGGACGAGCGCCGCAAGCGCCGTTCCGGTCGACTGATGAGGCGCAGAGATCACGACACGGCGTCGACCGTGCTCAGCCTCCTGCCGGCGGCGCAGCATGTCTCGCATAGAGGTGCTGAACCACCGCGCGCCTTCGCCTGGAAAGTATCCCGTCACCATCGAAGGAGTCTACCGATAGGGGCATAGATTGGAAAGTGCCGGCAATGTTGTCGCTGCGCCCGTGGGCCGATACAATCGATAGCCTGGTAAGGAACCATACGCCGTGCCGGATGTGAACGCCAATCTGTGGGCTCCCTGGAGAATGGATTACATCCGCTCGCTGGGCGACGAGAGCGATGAAGGCGGCTGCTTCCTCTGTCGCTATTGGGAGCAGCCCGGAAGCGACCGGGAAAACCACGTCGTTTGGCGAACTTCCGGGGCGTTCGTCGTGATGAATCGCTTCCCGTACACCAACGGGCACCTGTTGATAGCCCACGGAGCGCACAAGGCCGATTTCACCGACCTGACGACGCAAGAACTCACCGACATGTCCCTCCTGATCCGCGACGGAGTGAGTCTCCTTAGACGAACCGTCAAAGCTGAAGGCTTCAACGTAGGGTACAACCTGGGACGCTGTGCCGGCGCCGGACTTCCCGATCATCTGCACGTGCACGTAGTACCACGGTGGGGCGGTGACACCAATTTCATGGCAGTAATAGGCGATAGTCGTGTCGTGCCTGATTCGCTCGACGCCCTGTACGCAGAACTCATCAAGAACCTGGATGCGGTTGGGGTGCTTCGCGCGTAGCGCTGTATCCGCCGCGAGACGACAGCAGAGCGCGGCGACTCGAACCTCCGCCCTGCCGGCCGGATACCATGCTATTGCACTGCGATCAATACTTATACGTACGACGCATGACAAGCACGTGCCGGAAAGCGAGAAACCCGGCAGCTCCGGTGTGAGGCTATGGGCTAATGGCACGGCAAGAGCTAGCGCCCTACGCAATACAATCGCCCACCGACGACAGCCGCGACCACCGCGAGCCGGATCGACCGCTGCGCCCCCCGTTCGAGGTGGATCGGCATCGGATTATCGAGTGCACCGCCTTTCGCAGACTGGAAGGCAAGACGCAGGTATTCGCCGCGCGCCACCACGACCACTTCCGCACGCGCCTCACGCACACCCTCGAGGCCGCGCAGATCGCACGGACGCTGGCGGTCGCCCTTCGTGCTAACGAGGCGCTCGCCGAGGCTGTTACGCTGGCCCACGACCTCGGTCATCCGCCGTTCGGCCATTCAGGGGAGGCCGCACTCGACGATGCAATGCGACCCCTCGGCGGCTTCAACCATAATCTACACACCCTGCGCGTTGTAGAGTTCCTGGAACACCCGTTCCCCCCGTTTAGAGGCCTGAACCTTACCAGCGAGGTACGCGCCGGCCTGTTGGCCCATGCGACGCCCCACGACATCCCCCACCAGCCGCCCGATCGTCACCGCAAAGCGGCATGCCACGCCGTCGACTCGCACGATGCGGCATCTGGCCCGCGCGGATCATCGACCGCCCGAACACCTTCCGCCGCCGACGCCGCTAAGACCGGCTCCCGTACGAGCCCCTCGATAGAAGCTCAAATCGCATCTGTCGCCGATCGCATCGCCTACAATTCGCACGACCTCGAGGACGCCATCGGCGCGGAGTTCCTCACCGAGGATGAACTTGCATCCATGCCGCTCTGGCGCCAAGCCTTGGAGCGCCAACCACGCTCGTACCGGCAGCTGCACCTTCATGCAATCCGACGAGCCGTGCTCGATACCTTGCTCGATGGTTTGCTTGACGACGCTGTATCCACGTCTCTGCCCTTGTTAGCCCGCATTCGCTCACCGCAGGAAGCCGGGGCCACGAGCAGTCCCCTGGTACGCTTCTCGGACGCCGTCGGCCGGCACCTCAACGCGCTCGAGCGCTTCCTCATACAACGGGTGTACAAGCATCCCGATGTCCTCGAAATGGACGAGTGCGGCCGCGAAACCGTATCCCGTCTATTCGCCGCATATCGCGAAAAACCCCGCGTGATGCCCCGCCGCTTCTTTGACCGCATCGATGATCAGGGAATCGACCGCGTCATCTGCGATTACATCGCCGGTATGACCGACCGTTACTGCCTGCGAGAATACAGACTGCACGTATCAGACTGAATAACCGGGCGCTGCTACGGGCCGTCTTTCCGAGCGGGGAGCACACGGTCGTTTCGCCCGCTGGAGCACTCCGTCGGCGCCGTGTAGCCGCCGTACCCTGGCACGCCAGCCGCCGATGTTACGCAGCGAACGGGTGATCCCCACGCTCCAACTGTCCCATTCTCGCGCCGGCGTATGAAAATAACCGCTGGACAGCCCCGAATAACACCGGGAGTATGGTGGGCAATACGCCGCATGAGGTCCATCCATGATTAAAGTGACATTATTCGGGGCCCATGACGGGTGCTTGAACTTCGACACCCAGATCTACCTCACGCTCTTCGGTGCGTGTGAAGTGACCCGTCCGACCCTGGCCAGGCAGCTCCTTGCCTTGCGACAAGCCGAACGCTGCGAAAGCACCGATAACGAGAATCGACCCAACCGTTTGAACGGTGAAGCAAGATTCCGCCACCGACCGCCCCTGCGGGGGAAACCGTTCTTCTTCACGATGTTCGCCAGCGCGGAAATCCAGTCACCGACGCTGGCTGAGGAGTTCGTTGATCTGCGAGAAGCGATGGACAGCGGCGCGATCACCCCGGCAGACTGCGACAGGTTGTTCGCCGGCGCGGGCCTAACGGACACCTCCGTCGGATCGATCACCCTGTTCGGCGCGTTTGAAGAAGGAAAGGCACCGCCTGAGGACAAGGAGGTCGACGGCCTGGCGATCCAGCGTCACCTGGGCAACGTATCTGAACAAGCGGGCCGTATACTCGCGCTCGGCATCGGCCAGAGCGACGGACAGCGCCGCGCGGTCCTGCGCCAGGCAGTGCTCGCAGAGACGTGACGACGCCGGGCCAGCAGACCCCGCCTGCCGCATCCGGCGCGCGGAGGCGAGGCGGGCGACTGCCCGCAATGGCACCTCTGCCACCAAGATGCGCGCACGCGTGGCGCAGCTAGTTCTTGCCGGGTAAGGGCAGATCGATCTTCTTGTGGAGATGCTCCAGTGCCGATGCGTGCAATCTGGATATCCACGCTTTGTGGTGTCCCAGCGCCTTGGCACAATCAGTAAGCGATCGCCCCTCGAAGTAGTGCATCTTGATGATGTTGCGCTGCTTCTCGTCGAGCTGCTCGACGGCGTTGCGAATCTTTCCTATCAGCTCGCGTTGCTCGGCCTGTTGCGCAGGACCCTTGCGATCCTCGCTCACCAACTCTTGGTCCGACACCTCCTCCTGGGACAACAGGAAGACCGCACCCAAGCTGCGCAGGGCCCGACGGAAACTGACCGCTAGGGCCTCCGGATCTTCCGAGAGCGCTGCCTGATCGCCCCAGCTCTCCGCGACCTCGTCGACGGCGCTGTCAAACTTGACCACGGAGCGCGCGTCGGGCGGAAGCCAGGTCATTTTGCGGAGCCCGTCGAAAATCGCCCCACGGATGCGCCGATACGCGAACGTCGGGAACGAGACACCTGTCCGGGCGTCGTAACGGTTGGCTGCCTCGACCAAGCCCACCTGCCCGTAGCCCGTCAGATCCTGAAACTCCACGTGTGCCGGGAGCGATTTGGCGATGTTGCGCGCAAGCGCAACCACATAGTCCCGATGCTGCGCGATCAGATCGGCTGTAGTTTCGTCAGCGGCCATTAATTGCTGCGCCGGGGCAAACGCGTCGACTATCTGCTGGAGAGCACCGACCACACCAGAAGAACGAACCCAAGGATAACAGCCAGGATCAGCAGAATACCACCACCACGCTCCATACTCCAGAAGGAGCGCCGGCGGGAGGGGGCTGCCTCACCCATCGTCGGTGGCTCGCTCTTAGGTTCCTCCTCGTCCATCAGCTCGGTCTGCTCGGCCCCTTCGTGTGTGGTCGGTGGAATCGCGACTGCCTCCGACCCGGGCGCCCGCGAGGGCTCCAATGACGCGGCAGCCTCGTGCGTCCCGCCCTTGGCAGCGGCTGCTTGTTCCTGCGCTTCTTGTTCCTCTACTTCGTCCGAGCGCAGGATGTCTCGATAACACACGTAGCGCATCACCGATTGGCCGAACTGTACCTCATCCCCATGTGTTAACCGCATCGGGCGCGTAATGCGCGTGCCGTTGAGCAGCGTTCCTTGCTTGCTGTTCAAGTCCTCGACGGTCGGTCGTCGCCCCGACCGGAACAACCGCAGATGGCGGGCGGAAATGTAACGGTCACGCGCGATTACCAGGTCGGTCCCCTGACGCTTTCGCCCTATGATCACCTCGCAGTTTTCGCCGGGGAAGGTGAACCGCAGACGCACACCGTCGGAGGTGAGGATCTCCACCTCCGGTTCGCTCCAAAAAAACTGAACACCGGAGGCTGACGAGGGCTTGTCCGACACGGAGCCGGGCCAAGCGGAGTCATGGATGGGCCCCGCGCTTTCGATTCGCGCTTCTTCACCATCCACCTGGGTCACTCGTAGGCGGCAATCTGCAATCTCAATCCATGTGCCGAAGGCGCACTCGCTCGCCTCTGTTACCGAATACTCCCCTCCCAGCTGCTCCGACTCCGGCACAAGCGCGAACCCGACATCCTCGAATCGTAGCCTGAGCCACCGTGGCGGCAGGTCACGGTCGGGCCACGTTACTACGTCACAGGCGGGATGGCTGCCCAGGGTGATCGCTGACTTCGTTGTCGTTTCTGAAAGAACTTCCTGTCCTTCGCAAGATAACTCGATGCGATACTCGCCCAACGTGATGCTCCGCAGATGAGGGCATCGTTAACTCGTCAGCAGTTCGTGTTGACGTGCAGCTCCAAGCACCTTGCGCGCACGCTCCTGATCGTCCACGCTGAAGATGAGCGCACACGGCGAACCTTCTGTGCCGCCTCCGTAGATGTAGTTGATGTTGATGCCGGCATTCGCAAGCAACGAGGCCACACGCCCGAGCGCACCAGGTTTGTTGTCCACCTGAAGCGCCAGGACTTTCTCAGCGACGTACTTGAAGCCACCCCCGGCAAGAGCGTGATCGGCAGCGTCGGCCGGTGATCCCACAAGGTTGACCCAACAGCAATCCTCGTCACTCGAGACGCACAGTGCGTCGATGTTCACGTTCGCGCGTCTGAACGTCTCGCAGAGCTTCGCAAGCATCCCAGGCTTGTGTTCGAGGCCGACACAGAATTGCGTTACCTCTAACATCGACCGCCTCCTTTCTACAGGCACCGCCTACACCCCCTCACAACGTGACGCCGTCGCAGGGGTGCTCGCCTCATCCTGCCAGATCGGGGTCCGACACGCGTAACATACATGCTGGGCGCCAGATCGCCAAGCGCGCGGGCATGTGCAACGGCCCGGGGCCGATACATGCCAAACGTCGCACTCTTCATCCGCGGACCAGGTACGGGCCCTTCAGCGTAGCCTCCGTTTAGGCAGGGTGGGGCCGGCGGGCTGCCCAACTCTGAGACGTTCTCACGGCCTCAGGGCACCCGGCGTCTCAATGATCCACAGATCGCTGGGAGATTGCTCGTCCGGGCTGCGGTGGCTCTCGAACGCCACCCATTGGCTGTCCGGCGAGACCGACGGCGCACCGTCCTCGTGAACGTCGCTGAAAGTGATCCGCAGCGGGGAGGCCGTCGGACCGTCACCCGTGCGCGGCACAAAAAAGGCGATGATGTTCGGATGTGGCAGAACGTCGCCGCTTTCCTGATAAGCCGATGAACTGGCGATCCAGTCACCGCCCGGCGACCAGGAGTTGTCCGTGTTGAACTTGTTCCCGGCGTTGCTCACGTTGAGCAGCCCGTCGCCGTCCGTGTCGATCACATAGATGTCCCAGTTATCCCCGTCGGTAGCCTGGTCATGCGGCAGGCGGCGCTGGAACAGGATGTACTCCCCGTCTGGCGACCAGTTGGGCAGACGGTCGTCGACGTCCTCGCCCAGACGCCTTGTCAGTTGGGTCAGTTCCGTGCCGTCGGAGCGCACCTTGTAAATAGTGCCCCGTTGATCCGTCTCCGATGCAGCCTGAATGTCGGCCTCGAAGACCACCCATTGGCCGTCGGGAGACCAGACTGGTTCGATCCAATAAGGTGGGTGGTCTTGCGCAGCGGGATCGTGATCGGTGACGCGGCGTAGCCCCGAGCCGTCAGGTCGTATCGCCCAGATATCGTCCGATCCCTGCCGATCCGAGGCGAATACAATCTCGTCCGTGACCTCGTTCCATGCCGCCCCAGGGACGTTGACGTTATCCTGGTCCTCCTCCGGCGTAATGTAATGCGCGTCACTGCCGTCGGCATTGGCCACGCACAGACGCGCCGGGCCCTCATTGTAGCCGTTCTCGAACAGCGTGAAGACGATCAGGGTCCCGTCCGGGGAGAAGGCCACGTTCTGTGCACTGGCGTTCGGACGGCCCGGGCCATAGGCTGAGAAAAGCAACACGGCGCCGTCGGGCCGGGGCGATGCCGGTGGCCCCTGACTTGCACCGTCGTGGTCCTCCCCATTCTGTCCGCCGTCCACCACGTCGCCATTGTCCGGCCCGTGGACCGGCATGTCGCCCCCTCCTCCGCCACCGCTCCCTGCACCCGTGGCGGCACAACCACTCCAGGCAGGGGACACGAGCAACGCTCCAGCGATAAGCCGCCATAGTATCGGCCGAGCGCGTCTAATCACCACCACAACTCCCCTTGGCGCAACGGTTGGGCCGACATCCCACAAGTCTCAGACGTCGTATGCGCGTCATGTTCGACGATCGCACCATATTCCTGCTCCGGTGGTGGACGATGAGATCCATCAGAGCGCTCGAAGTCGACTGGGGGTGATTCTGTAGCGGGGCTCGCTGGAAATGAAGGGCATCGTTCCACGCGAAACGCCCCCATGACGAGCTCACCTCCCCAAACCCGTGGTCGATGCCGTGCCACTCGAAAAGCGCCATCAGGTCACCCATGGAACCGTCGGCACCCGGCCGGAGGAACATCGGGCCGCATGACGTAGTGATCCTATAGTAGCCCATCATGGCGGCGCATCCAGCGTTGCCTAGGCCACGGAAAAACCCCTGCACGCTACCCCAGTTCAAACAAAGGTACCCCGAGGCCGGCGCCGTGCCCGCGCCCGTTAGGCCGCCAAGAGAAGCAATCCCGTGTATCGTCCGGGAGCCCGCATAGCACACGCGGCACCGCAGTCCGTCGTCGCCCGTACGACGTAGCAACACCGTTGACCGACAGCCCGGGCGGCGCCTCATGCCGCTGCTCAGCGCGTTCGGCCCGGAGTCGCCGGCGTGGTGGCTTCTCTTGCTCTGGTCGCTGAGGCAACAGTCCGCTACAATACGTTCCCGGGCGGGCCGCTCAGCAGGACCAGGACATGGAACAGTGATTTGTCGGCAGTTTCGGTATCTTCACAGAATGCCAGTAAGGAGAACACCCCGTGCGATTCTGCGTTGTCGAGTTTAAGGGCGAGGTAGAGCCGGTCCTGGCCGTCGAGTGCGACGGCGGACTGCGATCACTTGATGCACCGCCGAGCATACGCGGCGCACTCGAGAGGCACAGCAGCGACGGGCTGTTGCGCCTGGCCCGTGCAACCCGGGACGCCCGCGGCGAGCCGATACCCGTACACAACGTTGCACGATGGCTGCCTCCCGTGTCCGATCCGCGAACGTTCCGCGATTTCTATGCGTTCGAACAACATGTGAAGACTTGCCGCGAGAAGCGAGGCCAGCAAATGCTGCCTGAATGGTACGACTTCCCCGTATTCTACTTCTCCAATCCGTGTTCGCTCAAAGGCCACGGCGAATCGGTTAAGAAACCCGCCTCCACGAACGAATTGGACTTCGAGCTCGAGGTCGCCTGCGTCATCGCTCAAGACGTGCGGGACGTCAGCGGGGAGCGAGCCGAGGACGCCATCTTCGGGTACCTCGTATTGAACGACCTGTCCGCACGCGACCTGCAGCGGCAGGAGATGAAGTGCATGCTCGGACCCGCCAAGGGCAAGGACTTCGCCTCGGCCATCGGTCCGTGGGTTGTTACGAAAGACGAACTCATCGACCGACGCGTTGGACCGGGGCGCTACGACTTGGCCATGACCGCACGCAAAAACGGCGAGGAAATCTCACGAGGCAACTTCAAAGACATAACCCATGACTTCACCAAACTGATCGAACGTGCCTCGTGCGACGTGCTCCTCCGCACAGGCGACCTTATCGGCAGTGGAACGGTTGGAACGGGGTGCATCCTGGAACTGGGTCCGGAGAAGACCGGCGGCTGGCTCGAACCCGGAGACACCATTGAGCTTGAGATCGACCGCCTGGGAACACTCACGACACCGATTGAGTAACCGACGCTAGAGGACCTCCGCAGCCACATGCCCAACGTCGCTACGCCGCGCCTGTGAAACTGCATGTGTGCGGTGGACCTGAAATGGACCGGCGCACGCGTAGGGGATATCACCTGCGTACTACATAACAGCGCCCGACCAACAACCAGGTGCCAGCTATCGACTCAGCCCGACTGCCCGGGCGCCAAGCCCGCTGGCCTGACGGGCATCAGGCAGCATTTCGCACCTCGGCTTACCCCACGCCTCCGACCCAGGGCAGAAGCCCTCTGACCGCCTGCCCCGCCTTTTCCATCGGTGAATCCACGTCCCTCTTGTGAAGCTCGCGGAGTTTGGTGCTACCGGACCTGGCTTCGGCAATCCACTCGTTAGCGAATGCCCCGGTACGAATCTCCTCCAGGATGCGCTTCATCTCGCGCTTCGTCTCGTCGGTCACGATGCGCGGCCCCCTCGTCAAGTCGCCGTATTCCGCCGTATTCGAGATGCGCTCGCGCATCGCAGACAGGCCCTTGTCGTAGATCAGGTCCACAATCTGCTTGAGCTCCTGCACGCATTCAAGGTAGGCGAACTCCGGCGGGTATCCCGCGTCGACGAGGGTGGCGAAGGCAGCCTTGGTCAACGCGCAGACCCCACCGCACAGAACAACCTGCTCCCCGAAAAGATCCGTGTCGGTCTCTATTTCAAAAGAGGTCTCGATAACCCCCGCTCGCGTCGCACCGATACAGGCTGCCCATGCAAGGGCGATGCGCTTGGCGTTGCCGCTGGCGTCCTGGTGAATCGCAAAAAGCGCGGGAAGCCCCTTACCCTCCACGTAGGTCGTGCGCAGCAAGGTACCCGGCCCCTTGGGGGCAACCATCACGACGTCCACTTCCGGCGGCGGGGTGATGAACCCATAGCGTATGTTGAACCCATGTGCGAAACCGAGGGTCTGCCCGGGACGGATGTGCGGGGCTATGTGCTCCTTGTAGATACCAGCGGCGGTCTCGTCGGGCAGGGTCACGATCACCAGATCGCTTGTCGCCACCGCTTCAGAAACGCGTTGCGGGTCGAACCCGTCCGCCTGTGCCTGCTCAAAGCTCGGACCCGGGCGCTGGCCCACGATCACCGGCGTGCCAGAATCACGGAGATTCAGCGCATGCGCTCGACCCTGGTTGCCGTAGCCGATGACGGCCACGCACGTGTTGCGAAGCATCGGCAGATTAGTGTCCTGCTCTCGGTATACTCTCAATGCCATGGTAGTCAGCTCCGTGTGGCCTGAGCGGGATACGGCTACTCAAAACTCGGTCACTTGCAGATCCGCCGGTGACGAACGAGCCGCCACGCCCCAGTATATGGCAATCCCTGCCATCGGCGCACCGGCCGGCGGATACTATCGCCGTCGTACGGTACCCGCGTTGCGTTTGCTACGGCCATGATCATAATACCCTAAACAACCGTGTGGGACTACGCGCCGCCCACACGAGCCGGCACAGCAAGCGAAGGGTGCGTGGATTCCGCGGCTGTGCATGGGGCTTGGATCCGTGGCGCGGGATCCCGCACGTTGATTTAGCTTCGATACTGCCAGACTCGTCGACGGCGGCGCACAGATGAATCCGGTCACAGAGAACCTCCACGATCGCCTCAGAACCGCGCTCGAGACCGCGGACGAGAAGCAGCTCGCCCTGGAATTGGCCGATGCGCGGGCACCCGACCTCGCGGAAGCGTTTGAACTACTAAGCGACGAGCAAAGGTCAGAGGTGCTCTTCGCCCTGCCACCTCACACCGCCGCTGAAGTCGTGGTCATGCTCGACGAAAGAGTTCGAGGCGAGCTCGTCGACGATCTCGACACGGACTCCCTCACGGAAATCGTCTCCGAGCTCACTCCCGACGACGCCGCCGATGTGCTCGGTGAGCTGACCCACCGCGAGGCGGAGGCCATCCTCGAGCTCATGGCCGACGGGGAGAAGTCCGACCAGATCGAGGGCTTGCTCGAATACCACGAGGAGACCGCCGGCGGAATCATGACCCCCGATGTGGTTGCAGTCCCGGCGGCAGCGACCGTCGCCGACGCAATCGAGCAGGTCCGCGAGGCAACCCAGGAGGAGGACCTCAACGAAGTTTACATAGTCGACGAGGAGGCAAGACCAACCGGAACAGTCCCGTTGCGACGCCTCGTGACCAGCCCCCCGGGGACTAGACTGGAGGACATCTGCGACCGCGACCACGTCGTGGTCTCCGTACATGACGATCAGGAGGCCGTCATACAGGCCATTCGAAAGTACGACGCCATGGAAGCCGTCGTCGTGGATGACCACGGGCGATTGGTCGGCAGGATAACACACGATGACCTACTCGACGTAGCCGAAGAAGAAGCCGAAGAAGACCTGCTGCGAATGGCCGGTACCGACGCTGCTGAGTTAGGCACGAGCTCC
>JBHHXS010000055.1:0-15754 GCA_046757145.1 Phycisphaerae bacterium
CTTAAAACCTGTCGTTTCATTGACTCGTTTCTGATAGAGGGCGATTAATTCCTCATGCCCTGGCAGCCGCTGCCGCATACTTCGGCTCGCCCATAACGCGGGCGCCCTTGGCGAGGCTCGCGATCATCAGGCCGTTCCACGATGTGAGGACCTTGTCGTCAAGCGCGGGTGGTTGACGCTTCCGGCGCTCGATCAGCAGCTTCTCGCGCCATGCGTGCAGGCGATGGTTGAAGTCCTCCGGCGTAAGCCCGTGCGTTTTGGCGAACTTTGCCGGCGGTTGGATGACATGCAGGATGTTCTTCGGGCCGGGCGGTGCGTGACCCCTGTGTTCGAACCAGTTGCCTCGCTCGGTGACGTCGTAGTACGAGCAGAACAGCTGTGCATCCTCGTCGCCCAGCAAGGCGTTGATCTGGTCAACCGTCCAGACGTAGTACGCACCCTCGAGGCCCCCGCTGTCCGCGTCGCGGCTGGAGTAGAAGGCACCCTGTGGCGACTTGAGATCGGCGAGTACGTACTCGAAGATGTCTCTCGCGGTTTCGGCGTAGAGTCGGTTGTGGGTGACCTGAAACGCGTCGAGGTATATCGAGCTAACGGTAGCCTGGTCGTACAGCATCTTCTCGAAGTGCGGGACGAGCCATTGCCGATCCGTACTGTACCGGCAGATACCGCCGCCGATGTGATCGTAAATCCCGCCGCGAGCCATGTGTCGAAGAGTCAGTTCGACGGGTTTGAGCAAACCGGCGTCGCCCGTCCGGCGGTAAACGCGTAGCATGAGCTCCATTGCCATGCTCGGAGGGAACTTGTTCGACCCGCTGCCTATCCCACCGGTATCGCTGTCGAAGTAACGGGCAAGAGTGGTCGCAGCTCGATCGACGACGGCCTGTGCGATGCCGCCCTCCACCGGTGAAGGTGATGCAGACCACTGCGTGAGGAAGTCCTGCGCGCCCTCGGCGGCACGGGTGATTCTCTCGCGCTCGTTGTCCCAGGAATGCGCGATCTGCTCAAGTGTCGCCAGCAGTGCTTGCTTGGGGAAATAGGTTCCTGCGTGGAACGGCTGTCCTCCGGGCGTAAGCCACACGCTCATGGGCCATCCCCCATGTCGCGTGCGCGCCTGCGTGTATGCCATGTAGACAGCGTCAATGTCGGGCCGTTCTTCGCGATCGACCTTAATGCTGACGAAGTGGGCGTTCAGAACAGCGGCCACATCTTCTTGTTCGAAGCTCTCATGCTCCATAACGTGGCACCAATGGCACGCGGCATAACCTATGCTCAGAAAGATGGGTTTGTCCTCTCGCTTGGCCTTCTCAAAGGCCTCGGCACCCCATTCGTACCAGTTTACGGGGTTGTGTGCGTGCTGGAGAAGATACGGACTCGTCGCGTTGATGAGTCGATTCGTGTGTTCATGTTCCGTCGCCACCGCCATGACCGGATTCTCCTGCGATGTGTGAGCTTGCCCCGAGGCGGAACCACCGTCCACCTGACCAGCACTCGTCCCCGCACCGACAAGGAGGGCGAAGGCAGCAGCCAAACCACATTCAATGTTCGACACGGGTACCACGAAGCCTCCCAAGGACAACATATGTACGAGGTTCAGTCGTCCAGCCCACAGGTTCATTCTAGTCGGCACCGCGAAAAGTTCAAAAGACGTGTCCTTCTGTATGTTGGCCTGTCAGTCGGTCGGCCCGAGGCGGAGCTGGCAGGAGCCGGGGTGTGATAACGCGATCGTCTTCACGCTGATTGCAGCCTGGCTCACGCCGATCTGCGCCGCCGCTGTGGGTACAGGCCTCAGGGCCTGTTCGTGCGCCTCGTAGGGAAGCAGATTGCAATCGCGAAGGTCCACACCGTTCCCACTACCACCCACCACGGCCAGGCAATGTAGACCACGTCGTAATACTCCTGGGTGAGTTTTATGCCTACCAGGAGAACGACGGATGAGATCATGACAGCAGCGTTTACGCGATCATCACCCCGGCTCTTGGTGCTCACAGCCAGAATGAACATACCCAACATGCCGCCAAAAACGAGGCTTACCCACCTGAACACCTCCCACAGCAAGTCGTCATGGCGGGCGAATGCCAAGGCGACCGCGGCAAGCAGTACACCGAACAACAGGGAGAAGACGCGGGCGACGCGCAGATAATGTGTCTCTGACTTCGGGGTGAAATGGAGGCTCCCGGAGCTGGCCAGGGGGCGATAGAAATCCGTGACCGCCGCCGCCGACATTGCTCCCAACGCCGAGTCAAGGCTTGACATCGCCGCTGCGAAGACACCGGCAACGAGCAGGCCCCTTAGCCCGTACCCCGCCGGAAGGGCGTGAGCGATGAAGTAGGGAAGGACTATGTCGGACTTCTGGAACAGCTCTACCGGTGCGTCTTCTTGCGCCTGACCCTGAGAGAACAGGTACAGCAGCGCCCCGATGAGCAGGAACAGGCATACGATCGGCAGCCCAGCGAACGCGTTGAACACCAGCGATCGCTGGCCCCGTCGAGCATCGGGGCAGGTCAGCATGCGCTGGGTCAGGTCCTGATCGGTGCCCAGGGCGGCCATGTTCATCAGCGTCGCGTGAATGAACAGCACCCAGAAGGCCCTGTCATTGCTAGGACTCCAATCCCATGTGAAGGTCTGCAGCTTGCCAGCGTTGTACGCCGCTGAAAGATTCTGAGACCAAACGCCGGGAATCTCAGCGAATAGAAACACCACGACTGTAACGCCGCCGGCAAGGAAAACGATGGCCTGCAAGGCGTCGGTCCAGATGATCGCCTTGATGCCGCCGAAGGTCGTGTAGGCGACGGCGATGCCTGCAGCCGCGATTATGATCCACGTGAGCGGCCAGTCGAACACGACGGCAAGTGCCAACGATGCCGCCAGCAGGCGTATCCCGCTGCCTATTACACGTGAGGCGAAGAACATCACCGAGGCAGTCATCCGAGTCCACAACCCGAATCTCTTACCGAGATGCTCGTAAACAGTGGTGACTGCCGTACGATAGAACGCGGGCAACAGAAGAAAGACGATGAGCATGCGCCCGACGAACGAACCCGCGTACATCTGAAGGTAGTTCCAATCACCCTTGAACGCGTCGGCGGGCACGCTGATGAACGTAAGGGCGCTTACCTCCGTCGCCACGATGGACATGCCCACGACCAGCCAGTGCTGCCGCTTGCCCCCCAGAAAGTAGTCGTACGTTCCGCGTTCTCGACGACCGGACCACAGGCCGACGACGAGTATCACGGCGAAATACAGGCAGAGCACGGCCAGATCCAGTCCAGCTAGGACCATGCCGACGCCCTTGCAATCGTATAAACGCGTGTAACCACCATACATCGCCCAGCTGCGAACTTCCGCTCGCGCCGTGGTTCGTGTTCAACGGTCATTGCGACGGCATCCGGCCAGGGGTTACTTGCCTGCTCTTTCCCGCTCTTCGCGGAGCTGATGGTCCTAACTCAGCATTTGCCGTTTGAAGGGCCCGGCAGATATCGCCGATGCCTGACGATTTGTTCCGCACATGCCAGCGGTCGACGTAGGCGCGCGTGGCTTCATCGAGCCGGTCGCACCAAGCGTTGGCGTCTCCCGGCGGCGACGGCCCTGTTCGGACGCCTCGAGACGGATCGACGCCGGAGTGTCGGGCAGCAGTGTGCCCCCCGCGCCCCGCCGGGATGCGTCGGGCGTAGGCCAGCTTCTCAGCGAGAAGTCCCGTGAACCTGCACGCAAGCGCCAACTCCTTGAGATCACAGCTCTCGACGGCTCCGCTGTCGATCACGGAGGCCAGTCGTTCGAGATGCGATTGCACGGCCGCTGATGCCTGGTGCGACTCCTCCAACTCCTCGAGGGTAGGCAGCGCGGGCTCCTTCTGCACCTGCGGCACGGGGGCCCACAGGAGACGCCAGGTAGCGAAGCGATCCGCGAGTCGGGCGACGGTTCGCAGCTTTGAAACCACTTCCGCCTGTTCCGAGCCCATGAGCCAATGAGCGAAAAGCGCGTCGAACTCGCCGCCCGTCGAGTGCGTGCTGTCCCACGCCAGCGCCGCTCCGAGGGCAATCCCATGCCAGGAGCAGGCAAGCTGGTTGAAGTGTCCGTGATCGCCCCAGTCGGTGTTGAGCAGCCCCATTGCTCCGTGGTTGATTCCGACTTTCGCGAATGCAGCTATGTTGCGTTCGGCTAGCCCCATGGCATTGATGATGCGCTTCCATCCGGAGGTGCCGGGACAAACGTACACGCTCGAGCTCGCCTTGACCAAAGCGGCCGTACCGTTGTAATCAGCCCCGTCGTTATAGCCCCAGTGCAGCACCGTTGAATCGGCTGGCATCCGGGCGAGCAGTTCCGGGTGAGCGGCAACGACATCGCTCCAGAACTGGGTCTTCCGGCCGCGGACGGCACAGAACTCCTGTGTGTGTTTCAAGTACTCAGCGTAGGTCCGGCGCGCGTGATCAACCCGTGATCCCCGGGCATGCTCGTCGTGCGCGGTGCGGGATGTCCGACCAATCGCCGTGCTCTCCGGGCACCGGTGTTCGATGCCCTTGTCCGTGCGGGCAAGGCGCCGACGTCCGGCGTGATGACTGTTGCCGAGGCCCTTACCAAGATCATGAGGTTCGTCGCCGCAAATGTTCACGATGGGTGATGAAAACGCATCGAGCACGTCCGACCACATTCGCTCAGCCAGGCGCCGTGCCTCAGGGTTCGTGAAGTCGAGCGTCAGGCCTCGCACACGTTGCGGCCAGGTCATGCCGGACCACGGCCTGGTGGCCGGTATTTCGGCGAGATGGCGGTATCTGGGCATGGATAGAATACGCCCCATGTGGCCCAACGTTGCGAGCGCGGGCACCAGATCGATGAACCGCTCGCGACAGTAGCAGTCGAGTTCGCGGGCGTCGTCGGGAGTTATGCCCTCGTCAGGCCCACAGATACCCGGATCGAACGAGAAGACGAAGGCGTGCTCAAGATACAGTTGCAGCTGGTTGACCTTCAGCTCGGCCAGACGGTCGACGAGAAGCTTGAGCGTGCTTAGTCGGGGCACTTTGCCGCGAGTCACGTCGTGAAGAAGCCCGCGGGTGTTGTAGTCAGGCCAATCGACGACGGTGCAGCAGGGTATTTCCCATGCTCCCTGGCACCGGATCGATAGCTGCCGCAGCGTCTGCAAAGCATGAAAACACGCGGCGGGCGAGCCTCCTGCTATCTCGATGCAATCACACCCAACCGCCAACCGATAGCCGTCCCGGTGTGGAGCCGCGTTTGGTTGGACGACGATACGGACTGCTGACCTCGCCTCCGTGGACCTCGCACGCGTGACCGCCCCCTTGCCGCCGCGCGCAACCTCCGCAGCGGTCGCCGTCTTTGCCTGCCCGTAGGTTACCATCCCCGCGGGCGTTGCGCTGGCGCACGACGCTCGCCAGGCCAGAACGGCACGCTCAACACGTGCATCGCCGACATGTAGGCTGATACAGGCGGTCGGGGTTACGCGACACGTCCCACGCTCCAGCTTGAGCGAGCGAGGATGGGGTAGGAGAGGTAAGCCCATGCGACGACCCTATTGCGCTATCACCGTTCCAAGCACCTCACCGGCGCAGAGGCCCGACCCGATCCCCCGCCTACCGCTCGGTGTACAACAACCCAACGCCCAATTACACTTTGGTGTGCACGACTGCATGGTGCAGGGTGGCGAAAGCGCGGTTCGCATGACCCTGAGGGACCGGTCTCTGTCGCGTGTGGCACTCGTCGGGGCGGTGCGGCGTCCCGTGCTACGCGGACCGACATCCACCCTCTGCTGCGTAGAACCGCGCGGGTGGAGGTGTCGTTGGTGTCGGCCAGATTACGCCTGATTCTGTCCATCCTTGCCCTGCTGGCCGTGTTCGTCGTCGGCACCACAGGATACATGTTCATCGAGCGTGAGCACAACCCCTCACTTGTCGATGCTGCCTACATGACGACTATCACGCTCTCCACGGTCGGGTACGCTGAGGTGTGGCCTCTGGGTACTTCAGGGAAACTATGGTCCATCGGAGTGATTGTATTTGGCATCGGCACGGTATCGATTGCCTTCACATCACTGGTTACACTGTTCGTCAGCGGTGAGATAAGATTGGCCCGCCAGAGAAAGCGGATGGAATCGGCGATCGAACGGATAAAAGACCACGTTATCGTGTGCGGCTACGGGAACATGGGAGCACTTGCAGCGAAGGAGTTGGCTCGACGGAGGTTGTCGGTTGTGGTGATCGAATCCGCGCGGGATCGGCTTCGGCTCCTAAACGATGATGGCCTACCTTTCATCCACGGCGACGCGACCGACGAGGATGTCCTTATGCGCGCAGGCGTGACGCGTGCCAGCGCACTTGTGGCCACTCTGCCCCACGATGCTGACAACGTCTTCATCACCCTCACAGCTCGCACGCTGCGCCCCGCGCTGCGCATCCTCGCCCGAGCGGAACAACCCACTGCAGAGGCCAAGCTTGTACGTGCCGGTGCGTCGCGCGTCATCTGCCCACAGGTCATGGGGGCCTCACGCATTGCCAGTATCCTGACTCGGCCGACCGTGGTCGATTTCGTCGACATGGCAAGCAAGGGCGTCGACCTGGAAATGGATGAGTATGTCGTGCGGAGTGACTCACTGCTGGCCGGGAAGTCGCTTCGGGACTCGCCCGTGCGGCAAAAAACCGGAGCGATTGTCGTCGCCATCAAACGCGCCGACGGCAAGACACACGTCAACCCCGACCCGGACGAGATACTTCAAGTTGGTGACACCCTTGTGCTGGTGGGTTCAGTAGGCGTATCCTCCCGGCTTGACGCAATGTAAACTACCGTGCACGAGACGGACCGGGCTTCACAGGTGCCACTGCCAGGCTGCAGGTTCGTTGGCGGCCAGAGACCTTCTTGTATGGGTCCATCCGTAGGGATGAAGCCGGTATGCGTAGTAGCATTGCGCGGACTCGATGGCTCTGTTCTCCAACTCCGCGCCGGACGACTGTATTGATGTTGGAGCGGGATTCACGTTTGATCGGGCGGTGCGCAACAGCATCGGCACAAAGGCACAGAATAGGATGATGCGGGCGCGCAGTACCTCCCGTTGAGGCGAAGTCCGCTTCCGGACGATAGCCTCCGGGCGCTTTCGCTCGCCCGTCCACGGCTTTAACCGGGGCGCAGAGGGCAAAAGGCAGGACGTAACATCCATTGTCTTCATCCCAATTCCACCTGCTCCTCTTCGCCGGATCCTCGTCAAACCCGCTTCGCCGTCGTACCATTCGGCAAACGTAGTGCGAGTCCCGGGAGCCCGGAGGTGATCTTGCATGCGGAGCATCTCCGTCGAGCGTACAACGGCATGACCAAGAGGACGGTCCGTACGGTCTATGAGTGACACCCCCAGTATTCACAGCGTGATGCTCACCGGGGCGACGGGATTCGTTGGAAGGAGCGTCGTTCGCTCGCTTCTTGCCCACGGGTTGAAACCTGTCTGCCTGGTCCATTCTCCGGAAAGGCTCCTGGAGCAACACCCGGATGTAGACCCCGAGCGATTGGCAGCGATCCTCGGAAGCCTAAATGACCACGGTGCGTTGCGCGAGGCGGCGTCCTTGAGCCAGGCAGCGATTCACCTTGCCGGCATCATCCTGCAGCGTCGCCTGCGAGGTCGGACCTTTCAGCGTGTGCACGTTTGCGGAACACGAGCGGTAACCGAAGCGGTGCGGCGTGCGGGGATCAAGCGCATGGTGTTCGTGTCCGCCCTCGGCACTCGTGCCAACGCATCATCCGCTTATCACCGCTCGAAGTGGGTTGCAGAGGAGTGCGTGCGTGCCTCGGGGCTGGACTGGACTATTCTCCGCCCGAGTCTGATCCACGGACCCGATGGCGCGTTCATGCAGTTGGTCAAGCGTCTTGTTTGCGGGCTGTTCCCGCCGGCGATACCCTACTTCGGCGACGGTCGCGCCAAGGTCCAACCGGTCTACGTCGAAGACGTCGCTCACTGCTGTGTTCAATCACTCTTTCGCGACTCCGCCGTGGGGCAGGTAATACCGCTTGGAGGGCCTGAGGCCTACTCCTGGGTGCAACTCTTCAATGCATGCCGGGCGCTGATGCCCGGGGCCAGGCGCTGGAAACCGCTGGTGTCACAGCCCATACCAGTTGCGGAGTTGTCTGCAATGCTCTCCGGCCCGCCGCTGGCGTTGGCCGAGACGATCTTCCCGTCATTGGGCGTTTACCGCTTCGACCACGGGCAGGTTCTGATGTCGCAGGAGGACAACGTGTGCGATCATACGATCGCGGAGGAGGCTTTCGGCATACGAATGCGCCATTTCGAGGATGAACTGGCACTCTATGCCGACCTGATCAGATAGGCACCAGAGCTTTTGTGGCATTTTGGCCTGCAATACTGGTCGGAGAGTACTGGACCATGCTGCTGCGTCTGCTCTAATTAGCGCGTGGCGACTGCGGGACGCAGCTAGGCTTAATACTGAGGTCGGCATGGACATTCATGAACTAACTCGCGAGCTCAAGATTCCCAGCGATACCAAGATCGTCCTGGTGGTGGCAGACGGACTGGGCGGGCTGCCGGAAAGCCCGGGCGGGCCCACGGAGCTGGAGGCCGCCTCCACTCCCAACCTGGACGAACTGGTTAGATCGGGCGTGTGCGGACTCACCGTCCCCATTCTGCCGGGAATCGCACCCGGAAGCGGACCGGGGCACCTGGCTTTGTTCGGGTACGATCCGTTGAAATACGTGATCGGCCGTGGTGCGCTCGAGGCTCTCGGAATAGATTTCGACCTCGCGTCGAATGATGTAGCCGCCAGGGGGAACTTCTGCACCGTGGACGGCAAGGGGATCATCACTGACCGGCGCGCGGGGCGTATCTCGACCGACATCTGCAAAAAGCTGGTCCACAGGCTCCGGGCCATCTCCGTTCCAGGTGTTGAGGTTTTCGTAGAGCCGGTGCGTGAGTACAGGTTCGTCGTGGTGTTCCGCGGTGACGGGCTCGGCCAAGAAGTCGCGGACACCGATCCCCAACGCGTCGGGGTGCCTCCGCTGGATGCGGTCGCGCGGGAGCCGGGCTCGCACCGCACGGCTGATGTAGCCACCCAGTTCGTCCATCAGGCGCGCGAGATTCTCGGTGGAGAGCACCCGGCCAACATGGTAACGCTTCGCGGGTTCGCCCGGCGCCCACCCATTCCATCAATGCAGGAAGTCTACGGCGTGGTCTCCTCAGCCATAGCAGTCTACCCGATGTATCGTGGACTGGCACGCTTGGTCGGGATGGACGTCGTGTCCGGCGTGAGTAATCTGGAAGAGCAGGTAGTCGCCCTGCGCGCACGTTGGGCGTCGTCCGATTTCTTCTTCGTTCATTTCAAGTATACCGACAGCACGGGCGAGGACGGGAAGTTCAGGGAGAAGGTGCGGCGCATCGAGGAGCTCGACGGTCAGATACCCGCAATAGCTGCGTTGAAGCCCGACGTGCTCATAGTGACGGGTGACCACAGCACGCCGGCCGCATTGCGCGCGCATAGCTGGCATCCCGTGCCCGTACTTCTTGCATCGTCAACCTGCAGGCCTGACGGCGTGACGCAGTTCGGTGAAAAACACTGTCTTCACGGCGGATTGGGCCGGTTCAAGGCGACGTATCTGCTGACCCTGGCGCTTGCCCATGCCAGGCGCCTGCAGAAGTACGGTGCTTGAAGTCCCCGCACGCGCCGATCGGCATTCATCACGCCGGCCTTCGAAATCGCGCCGGCGTCGGGCTGGAAACTGCCGGTCTAATCGACAGGCCGGACAACACCACCACGCGCGGCTCTATTCAGAAAACATGAACGTGTCCGCCCCGGGGAGGAGTTCCTAACCCAATCAAGTGCGATTGTAGAATCCGGGTATCTCGCGCAGGCGGGGTAAGCAATGGTCTACACTGGAACGGACGCCCATCGCAGCTGCTTTTGAAAGACCGGTTGCTGCGAATGGGCCTGCTCCACAAGAAACTCGTGTTCCCCAACATGGCCGAGGCGGTCAGCTGCGCGCGTTGAGCCGCACAGCGCGCAACGATAGGATGTGTCGTGCGGGGTCGAGGTGAAGTGCCGGAGTTTGGTATTCTCGGCGATGGTCGTACGGCAGACATTAGGGCGCCCTGCCACAGCGGTGCCAAGGTCGGAACTAAAGGACCGTGCGGGGCTGTGCGCCTTTTTCCCGAGTTGGGAGAGCAAGCGACCCGTGCGCGCAACCAGCAGCTTGTGCGTAGGCTGCCGATCCAAGGCACCTGAGCGCGTACAATTGCTCGGGCTGCGCCGTTGCGGAACGGCGTACGGCCGACGCCCGCTGGTAGGTGGGTCTCGGTGAGCCTGAGGAGCGCCCTACGTCGGGGAGTACGGTTGTTCGGAGCGGCCGGCATCTCGGCCACCGCGTTGGGGGGATTGGCGTGTTCCGGTCCGATACCGCTTTCGGTAGCGATCCATAGCGCGGACGAAGATGCGTACCTTACCTACATCCACAACCGCGCACAGTCACCCCGTGAGGCTTTCTACGCCTGGAAGGCTGAAATGAACGGGCGATCGGTCGCCGAGGTACGAGTGGCGGACAATGCTTTGAGCACCGGGCACAACCCGTTTAGCGCCCGCAAGGACAATCGCGCGGTTAGCCAAGGAGCTGTCATATATAAGTACAACTGCAGGAGTTGTCACGGCGAGCGGGCTGACGGTCGTGGTCGGGACGTGACTTATCCCCAGCCGACAATGGACGCACATCGCTTCGCCAAGCGATTTGCCGCTACAATCCATGGGGGTGCGCCCAGGAAGTGGTTTCGGCGTATAAGCGAGGGGCGCACGAGTGAAATCGTTAACCCGGACGGCACCCGCAACACCATGCCACCGTTTGCAAACACCCTTGCTCGCGAACAGATTTGGCTGGTGATCACCTACCTGCAGAGCCTCGACGTATACGCCGAGCCGGAGGCGAAGGATCGCTGAGTGACGAATACGACCAGCGGATGCAGCGCGCTTCTAACGGGAGCAACGGGCTTTCTGGGGCATCACATCCTCGCAGAGCTGCTCGAACGCAGATGGCGATGCACGGTGTTGTTGCGCCATCCGCTTGAGGGATCGATCGCCCGTCTGAATGCGCTTCTGGCGGAGGTCGGCATCGACTTCGCCAGGTACGTAGGCGACGGGTTGCTCCGGCCGGTTTGCGCGGAGCTGCCGGATACGCTGCCTTCGCTTGAGCTGGACGACTCACCCACCGTCTTGATCCATACTGCCGCAGCGACCAACTTCCGACGCAGCGCGACGGGTGAACCCGAGCGAACCAACGTAGAGGGTACGCGCGCGGTTCTCGCCTGGGCAACTCAGCTAGGCTTGCGACGCGTGCATCTTGTCAGTTCGGCCTACGCCTGCGGGCGGACGTCGGAGTCGGTGGCAGAGGTCTTCAATCCCCGTCCGGCATCGTTCCACAACGACTATGAGAAGAGCAAATGGGAAGCTGAGCGTCTCTGCACGGATTGGGCGCGGCGTACGGGATTCGAGGTAACGATCCACCGGCCATCGATCATGGTAGGAGCATTCCAATCAGGACGGGCGACCAAGTTCGGTGGGATTTACCTGTCGGCACGAGCGGCGGAATTGCTCGGGCGGATGCACCAGAACGGCACGCGGTTGCATGCGCTCTCCATCCCGCTGCGTATCAAAGGGCGCCCACTGGACCGCCAGAACATCGTCCCAGTGGATTACGTGGCTCGCATGATCGTCGCGGCAGCCGCGACGGAGGACGCGGGTGGCCGCGTATACCACCTGGTCCACCCGAATCCGCCGAGCAATCTTCAGATCAAGCATGCCTTCGAGCGTTATTTCGACATTGGTGGCGGGCGGTTCGTCTCGCCCGAGGAATTCTCTTGTGCCGACCTGAACGAGCTCGAACGCAGCTTCTATGACGTCGTCAGTCCCATCGAACACTATTTTGTGGACGCCCCGGTATTCCACCGTGAACATGCAGCGGCACTTGAGCGTCTTGCCGGAATCACCTGTCCGGTCTATGACGTCGCGGCTATCCACCGATTCGTGCGCTTCGCGCAGTCGGCTTCATGGGGCAGACGGCGGAGCGGCGGCACGGTCAGCGCGCCCGGATGTGCCGAGTACTTCGAGTCCTTCTTGCCCGTTCATATCGAGAAGTCCAAAGTGGCGCGCGTGACGGCACTCAGCGCCGCGGTAGGTTTCGTGATCGACGACGAGCCGGATGGCCACTGGGTCTGTACCTTCGACGGAGGACGTTTGACGCGCGTGGACCGTGGATGCTACAGACAGCAGGAGGACTTCGGATATCGAACCACGCGAGCGGTGTTCTGGGAGTCTGTTTCAGGTTCTCCACACCCGCAGGAGCTGTTCCTGACCGGTCGCGCGGAGATGTTCGGTGACATCGAGCAGGCACTCAAAATGTCAATGATTCTGCATTCCTTTACGCGCGAGTTCCCATGTGATCAGAAGAGGCTCGCGCTGTTCGTTCAACGATCATGCCGGCGGAAGTGATGCGGGAGAGCGTGCTGGTACCAGGCGCATCGGGCGCACTGGCGGGCGAGCTGGTGTACCCGTTCGATTCCACCAAGTTCGCGACGGTGCTCGTGAATCCGCATCCGCACATGGGCGGGCACGCTGGCAACATGCTGCTGGTTCGGATTTCCGACGCACTGGCCGGCGACGGGGGCGTCGTGCTGTCGTTCGATTACTCAGGCGTTGGACGCAGCGAGGGCCCGCGCGTTGACATCGCGGAGTCCATGTCCCAGTTCTGGAAAACGGGCGTCGCGCCGGAGGAACCGAGGATGGTATCCGATGTGCGCTGTGCCGTGACTTGGCTAGTGGAGACGACGAGCCTGCCGATCATCCTGGCGGGGTATAGCTTTGGTGCCTATGCAGCGACATTGGCGCTAACTGAGCGCGTTGTCGGCCTGCTGCTGATCTCGCCGATCATCGCACGGTACGATTTTTCAGGGCTGGAAAAGTGCCTACTTCCCAAGATGATAGTGCACGGCGACGAGGATTTCGCCGCACCTGAGACGCAACTGGACACCTGGATATCCCGTCTGCCGCCGCCGGTCGAAGCGCGCTGCATCACCGGCGAGGATCACTTCTTCCGTGGGCGCGAGGATGAAGTGGCTCAGGTGTGCCGCGCTTTTGTCCGCAAGGTCGTTTGGGATAAGGGAGATTCCACCGGTGCGGGTCGGTAGGGGACGAATACGGCCGTGATGGAGCCTTTGCTCGAGAGACTTCGCGAGGTTATCGCCGTACACTTCCACCCGGAATCCGGCACACGATACTGGCTTGACCGGGCCCGAGCGCTGGGCCTGGATCCTCTTGAAGACGTCCGGACCGTGGCCGACCTTGCCCTGTTTGGCGACATGACTCCCGCGGACTTATCGGGCTCTCCTCTGGCGGATCAGGTGCCCAAGGCGCTTCACGATGCGCAGGGCAGGCTTATTGTCGGCAAGACGGGTGGGACGACGGGAGGAGGGATATGGACGGCCTATCGCGACGATGAGTTTGACGATGCCTTCGTACGCCCCTTTGTCGTCGCCGCCGATCACGTGGGCTTTCCACGCGGGGAGCGCTGGCTGTACGTCGGCCCTACAGGCCCGCACGTCATGTGTAAGGCTGCTTCCCAGCTCGCCCGTGCCCGCGGAAGCCCCGATCCATTCTCCGTCGACTTCGACGCTCGATGGGCGCGGAAACTGCCCGAGGGATCGTTCGCTTGTGAGCGCTACACACAGCACGTTGTCGACCAGGCAATGTGCGTAATCGAGATGCAGGACATCGGCATACTCTTTACGACGCCGGACATCATCGCCCGCCTGGCTACGAAAATGAGTTTGCGACAGCGCGCCCGCATCAGGGGTGTGCACTACGGGGGGATGGAGGTCACGTCGCAGGAGTTGGAACGATTTCAATTAGAGCTCCTTCCCGATGCCGTTCATCTTGCAGGATACGGGAACACCTTGTTCGGTTGCTGTCTGGAGCTGACCAGCACGCCCGGGCGACAGCTGGACTACTACCCGCATGGCAACAGGCTCCTGCTGGAAATCGTGAACGACCGCGGGGAGGCCGTTCCGGAGGGCGAAACAGGCGCGCTTCGGTTTACGCGCCTGGATGAGACCGTGTTGATAATCCGAATGCGTGAGCGAGACGAGGCGGTAAGTGTTGCGTTGCCTGACGGAGCCCCGGAAGGATACGCATCGCCCGGTGTTAGGAATCCGCGCACGTCTCCTGCAGGCGAGGCCCAGGTCTCGCTCGGGCTTTATTGACGGTGGAGTATGCACAGCATCAAGGAGGTTGGTAGTTCTTTGAATACGGTTCATCGCATCAGGCAGTTCGACTGGGAGTTGGGGTTGATACTCATGATTGCCTCGGGGGCGGGCTGCGCCCCAACCCGCTTCTGCGCGGGAGTATCGTATGCCGCAGTCAGATTCCGATCGCGTGACGCCTCTGCGCTTGGCGTCAGGGGATACCCGCATCTTCGCTTCGATGTGCGTCTGCGCAGCGAGCTCGAGGATGTGATCGGCCTGGCTGAGTTGGAAGACATGAAGCGCGAAGGGGCACGCGTGCTGATCGCCGCACAGACGCTGGCGGTAGAGACGGTGAACGGCGAGCTCGACCGCATGTCCCCCGACGGCATCTCATTCTTGTTCGACAGGTACTGCGGGGGAGGACGATGTACGGGGGTCGACGACCAGCGCAAGGTATTCAAGGAACGGTTCAGCGCTGAGTCGAAGGCCCTCGTGGACGCCGATCTTACGGCGTTGCGCGCCGCCGGAAACCTGCACGCTCTACGGAGAATCCTCACGCGGATCAGCAGGCGCATCGAAGCCACGGTCGGGGACCGCGGGAAGCTGGGCCGGGCGCTCCTGGCGGCACCACTCTTTCTCCCTGCGACAATCGGGGCGGAGATCAGCGACGCGAGAGCGACCAAGCGGGTCATCGATGCGAGCTTCGAACACGTCTTCGTCTACGCGCCCGCACAAGCCCAGGAGGTACGGACAACCGAGCAGCTTGCGTCAGCAAGCGATGAACAACTCGCACTGTGGTTCGCGCCCGTCTACGTCCAGCAAAGCGATCCCGAGGCACCCTACCCGCCGAGCGAGGATCAGTTCGGGCGTGTACACCTCGCGGGCACGCCGGAGAGCGTTGAGGTCTTGATCGACATCGAGCATCCGACCGTGTACTGGACGAGTCAAGAGGCGAGAATAGGAGGCACAACGCGTGCTCAGTTCGTCTATGTAACGTGGTATCCCAGTCGCCCCGCTCTTAAACCCGGCGACAGCGAGGCGGGCGCCATCGATGGTGTGGTAATCCGTGTGACGCTGGACTGTCACCACCGGCCGGCGGTCTACGAGTTCGTGCGGAGCTGCGGGTGCTATCACATGCTCTATGTTGCCGAGTTCCTTGAGGCTGCCGCGAGACACCACTATGGTGAACCTCTTCGTGGTCGCAAGTACGCCATTCAGAGCGCAGGCCGGGGAAGGGAACTGTTCATTCCTGCACTGGTGCCGGACGATGGGTCTCGTCCGACTCGACCGGTGGCCTATGTGAGCGCCGGACAGCATATGCTGATGGGCATAGAGCGGAGCGCAGGCGGCATCACCGGAACACGGGTCCTCGCCACGCGCACTTACACCCTGGAGCGGTACGAGACCTTGACCCGCCTCCCGCTGGGCGATCGGGTTGCGAGCATGTTCGGCAGTGACGGCCTGGTGCACAACGCCGGCCGCCCCGAGGGCTGCGCCTCGGACCTCTTGCTGGAGCGGCACCTGGACGGCGAG
>JBHHXS010000056.1:0-15371 GCA_046757145.1 Phycisphaerae bacterium
CGATAGCAAGGCCGCAACCTCGCCGGCAATCGCTTCGACGACGGCGTCAACGGTTGGGGCTTCAGGCAAGGGCAAGGTGTGCCGCGCCAGCAGTCTTCCGCAGGCGTCGACAACGGCAGTCTTGAGGTTCGTGCCGCCCAGATCGATCCCTACCGCTGCCAACGATTGCATCATCCAGTCGCGAACAGGACACCGGCATAGCCGACCGAGTCACTGCACTGCCCGGGTCTGCTCTCGGCCAGTACCTCACTGCTTGTCGTGTGGTCAAGCAGGATGCCGCGTGACGCCCCTAACGTAGTCGCGGCACCCAGTAGAGCGGCGACCGCGCCGGCACTGCAGGCATTCTTGTATCGCTGCGCATGCTCTACGACGTCGGCACCTCGCAACGCGCAAACGAGTTCCAGAAACGGTGTGTCGTTGACGTTCTTCGCCCACGCGTTGCCTCGTGGCCCGATGCCGTGAGGAGTGAAGTCGTAGCTTGGTCCATAATGCGTCAGGTCGGTCGTGCCGATGACCAGTGCATCATAGTCATAGGCAGCTAACGTACGCCCTACAGCCTGACCTACCTCGTACGCCGTCCCAACTGGTGGGACCATGATCGGCGCGACCTTTACGCCGGGAAACAATCGCGCGATGAAGGGCATCTGCACTTCGATCGAATGCTCATCAGCGTGAGCCTGGGGGTCGTCTACAATGAGGCTGGTCTGGCTGAGAATCCTTTCGGCAAGGCGGGTGTCTATATGCACCGGTCCGATGGGTGTTTCCCACCTGCCGTCGGCGAAGAGGGCCCCTTCGCGCCCTCGCATGCGGTGTACGCCTCCGAAAAGGACGATCACCTCGGGTGCACCCGGCACTGCGAGGGTATTAAGCACCCTCGCAGCAACCGCGCCGCTGCACATCCACCCCGCGTGGGGTACGAGTCCGCCGACAAGCCGTGTGTCCGCGGGGCAGGTCCAGGCGGTCACACTTCGGAGCAGGTCGTCCAGTTGATCTGTGCATTCACCGTCCTGGCGAGGGTAGAACTGCCCCGCCACCACAGGCTCGCGTACTCGCATGTTGTCCTCCAAGCTGCTCCCGGGCTATTTACCTTCGACCATTGTACGCATAAAAGCCGGGATTACGAGCATACGAATAGTGGGCTACCGCGGATTGTAGATGATGTGGGATACGGTGGTTATCACAGTGGTGATCGCATGCTGCGGTGTCGGCGTGTTGGCGACGGCGCTACGCTTGCCCGGCACGTGGCTGATAGTGGCCGCAGCCCTAGCCCTCGGTTGGTGGGACGGTTGGGCGCGCCTTAGCCCGTACTTTGTGGGCTTATTGGCGGTGATCGCGTTGGTGGGGGAAGGCGTGGAGCTTCTCTCTTCCGTCTTCACCGTTCGCACGGCGGGGGCGAGCAAGCGTGCTGCGCGGGGCGGGTTGATCGGTGGGATCGTGGGGATGTTCCTTTTCTCCATCCCCATACCGGTACTGGGCACCATCATCGGAGCCTTGTTGGGCTGCTTCGCCGGTGCCATGATCGCTGAGTTGACGGTGCGCCCCGAGCTGCGGCACGGTGCGCGGATTGGGCTGTTCTCGGTAGCGGGTTTCGTGGTGGGAACGGTGGCCAAGTTGGCGGTGGCATTCGGGATGGCCGGCCTGTTGATTACCACCGCTCTCTGTTCGCCCGGTGGCAATGCCCCTATAGGGCCAAACCTGCTGGGGCCAAGCCCGACACCGACGACCATGACGGGGGGACTGCGCTAGGGGATTGCGCTACGGGTTCAGCTCGTCTATGACCCTTATATGCCGCCCCGGACACGGGATCGTCCTTTGATACTGAACTTCCAGCATCTTTATGACGCTGCTGCCTGCTAAGCGGTAGGTGACAGCCTCACGGTTGTCTTCGTCAAGGAACCGCTCAACCACGCGGTGTCGTACGGTTGAGCCGTCCGCGGCAAGCGAGTCAATGGTGTAGACCATCGTTTGATCGCCTTCATTCCACTTGCCTTCGACCGTTGCCGGGCCCGTAGTGGAGACATTGTCAATCCATATCCCCTGGTACTGTTTGGTGACGTCGTTCCAAGTAAGTGTGCCGATTGCTCGGAAGCTCGTGGAATCGGAAGTGGTCGTATAGGTGCGTTGGATAGCGCGCTTCCCAAGTATCCAGATGATCTCCTCGGTACCCATCACGGTGGCGATCTGTTCGCCCCTGGTGTTGAAATGATGCTCACGCACCTTCCATTCGGTCACGTACCGTTCGAGCTTGGCAAGGTGTTTCTCAACCGGGTCTCCCGGAGTTTCCGTCCCCGCATTGGCCGCCCGGACGACCGAGACCATCAGAACGACCTGCAACAGCTGGACGAATAACGCGCGCCCAGGCGATGACATGATTCGACTCCTCTGAACCGAAAAGCGCGGCGCAGCGACGCCGCCCGAGCGCCTACCCGCGCGGCGGATCAGGCGTATCACAGGTTGCGCTCGGTGCGAACGCCCAATCGAAAGCGCGCCTTTAACCGTAATACTAAGCATGGTGGGCGTGGGTTCGAGGCTACCTCCCAGCAAGCTCCGTCGCGGTGCGGGCAATGTCGTCCAATCCGACCCCGACAAGTGAAAAGACCTCCGCTGCACTAAGCGCGGACTTCGGAACGCGCGAGGGCGTGAGTCCGAAGACACGCAGGTCGTCGGTCTGTGCCGCTGCCTCGGCCAGCTCAGCGTGAAGCCCGCCCCTGTAGTTGTCTTCAATCGCGAGGATAGCTCCACCCGCGGACCGCGCCGCACCGAAGATCGGACCCGGATCGAGAGGCAAGGTGTAGGCGTCGAACAGATTGCACGTGAGCCCGCTCTCGGCAAGTACCGCCGCCGCCTGCAGCGCGGTATGGAGCATGAAACCGCTGCTCACAAGCGTAAGGTGATCACCCCGGCGGAGCTGCTTGCACGCCCGCAGGTCGAAGCGCTCATCGAGCCGATAGAGGAACGGGGCGTCGGGGCGGTGGGTGCGCAGGTAGCACAGACCATCCAGGTTGGCGATGAGTCCGCAGCACGCGTAAGCGCTTATCGCATCGCTGGGGTGAAACAGGTGGCACACCGCGTTGCCGGCTCCGGTTGAGGTGCCGTCGACGTGCGTCAAGCTGCGAAAATAGGCGATGTCGGAGACAGCCATTTGCGAGGGTCCGTCAGCGGCAAGGGACACGCCTGCGTGCGAGCCGACAATCTTGAGATTCGCCCGTGTAATCGCAGCCATGTCGATCTGGTCGGTGGCACGGGCGATAAACTTGCCGAAGCTGCTGACAAACGGGATCTTGCCGCCCGCCGCCAGACCAACGCCCGCTGAAATCATGTTTTGCTCAGCTATTCTACATTCGAAGAACCTGCTGGGATGCTCATTGGCGAACAGGCACGAAAACGTGGAATTGCTGACGTCGCCATCCAGGCTCACGATCCTGCCGTCGGCATCCCCGAGGGCAACGAGGGCGACCCCGAACGCCTTACGAGTGGCGAGTTTCCTCTCTTGAAGTACGTGAGCAAGACCCACGCGCGCCAGAGCTTGCTCGAAGGGCGGAAGAGTGACGGCGCGGGCCGGCGATGAGTTGCCGTCTTCCTGCACACGGGCGCTCGCCCGGTGACGCTCTGCACCGCCTGCCGCACCGGCGAACGTGGGTGTGGGAGCATCGAGGGCACCTTTCGCCCCGACGGCGGCTGCAGTCGCGTCGAGCTCAGCGAGCGCCGCATCGAGACCTCCCGCTGGAATCGTCTTGCCATGGTAATTCCGACCGATCATGGAAGGCACGCCCCACCCTTTAACGGTACGTGCGATCAGCGCCACCGGTCGGTCGCTGTGGGTGATTCCGCGGAATGCAGTGGAGAGCTCATCCGGGTCGTGTCCGTCGACGGTTACGGCGCGCCAGCCGAACGCTTCAGCCTTTGCAGCAAGTGCCGACACAGACTGCTGTGGCGAAACTTCCGACGCCTGCCCATGCCCGTTGCAACTGAATACCGCGCACACGTTGTGGAGCTTGTGATCGACAATAAAGTCGGCCGCCTCCCACACCTGCCCTTCGCGTGCCTCCCCATCCCCAAGTATCACGAATATCCGCTTGTCGATCTTGTCCATACGGGCGGCCAGGGCCAGACCCGCTGCGACAGAGAGCCCCTGCCCGAGCGATCCGGTCGCAGCGTCGAAAAACCGGAACCCCTCGGCCGGGTTGGGATGACCGTCAAGCAGGCTTGTACGCTGGCGGAGTGTGGCAAGCTCGTCAATTGTCAGACGATGCGAGTCAGCTTGGCTTGTACCGACAACGCCTCCGACGTCGGCGTAGGCGGCGTACACGATCGGTACCGCGTGACCGCAGGAGAGGACCAGGCGATCACTGCCGGGGGCCCATGGAGCCGACGGATCATAACGCATCTGCCGATACATCAGCTCGACGACAATATGGCTCAGGGCCAGGGCGCTGGAGGGATGGCCGGAGCCGGCTGCCGTGGTCATTCGCAACACATGCTTGCCCAGTTCAATCGCCTTGGCGTGAACGCTGCTACTCGTGCACACTCGCACCTCTCCGACCGTAAGGGTGTCACCAGCTGTCATGAACAAACCCGCGTCAACTGCTTATGATAGAAGGTGCTAGGGTAGCAGTCGCCCTGACCGAGAGCAAGTCATCTACAAACGAACGAAACGAACGAGCGCAAAGGCGGGCTTCCAACTGCTGTTACCAGCCGACAAGTCACAGTACCACAGTGCAGTGGACCGACGACAAGCTGCGGAAGGACCCCGTGTGACAAGCCGGGGCGGATGGCGTGGAGGCACACGCGATTCGTCGACTCCGCGCCGGCTGCCCCTATTCACCTCGGAAGACGGCGTTGCGCCTGTCGATGAATGCAGCCACACCTTCGTGGTAATCGCGTGTTTGCTCGGCGATTCCCTGCAGCTCCGCTTCGTACTCGAGTTGTGCCTCGAGTGCAGCGCCCCAGCCGGCGTTGATCGCACGTTTAGTCAAGCCTATCGCCCGCGTCGGCATGCCGGCGAGCTTCTGGGCAAGCTCCGTCGTCGCGGCCGGCAGGTCGGCATCGCTTACAAGCCGGTTGATTAAACCGATCTCGAGCGCCTCTTCAGCTTTCACCCTGCGCCCGGTGAAGGCGAGCTCGATTGCCCGGCTGATGCCCACTATCCTCGGCAGCATAAGGGTAGCCCCACAATCGGGGATCAGCCCAACGTTGATGAACGATTCGATGAAGACGGCCGACGCCGCTGCCAGGCGAAAATCACATGCCAGTGCCAGACTGCACCCCGCTCCCGCAGCAACTCCGTTGACCGACGCGATAACCGGTTTTTCGATAGTGCGCAGCAGCGCGATGACGGGGTTGTAGTGTTCGCGGATCCGCCTTGACAAGCTTATCGGCGTACCGCGCCGCGCTGAATCCGTCACCTCTGCCAGGTCTTGTCCGCTGCAGAAGCCTCGGCCTGCGCCTGTGAGAACGAGGCAGCGAACGGCGGCGTCATGCTTCGCCGCCCGAAGCGCCTCGCCCAGCGCACGTGCAAGCAGCTCATCTATCGCGTTTAGCACTTCAGGCCGATTCAGTGTGATCGTCCTGACGCCCTCGCTGTCGGCTACGGTAACCGGGTCGCCCGCGTTCTTCGTCGTGCTCATCTTGGTCCTCGACACTCCTCGTAGACAATTGTGTGTGGTACGGCGCGATGGATGCTGGTCCTATGCGCGGGATTCGTGCACCGGTCGCCCGCGGTCCCGGCTCGAGAAGATGATGCGTGGTCGCGCATGGTCGTTTGCCATCACGGACTTGCCCTCGAGCATCGCGATCTCCGCTCCAGAGTCGGTCAAGCCGGGTTGATTCTACAGGCCGGATGGCGATGCGGCGAACCCGAACACCGTTATCGCCCGTACGCCCTCCGCAGGGGAACCCGGGGGAAGCCGCGGTCGTTGACAAGGCGTCCACGCCTGCTAGGATGTGTTTTCGTGAGGCGAACTGTCGTTGTTTGTGTATGTCTAACTGTCGCGGGGCTGCCGGGTGGAGCCGTGCGCTCAGCGACGCCCGCGTCCCGGGGCGCCGGCAGCTACAAGCAGTCCACTCGTATCGCCAGAGCGTCCTGGGAGCTGGACTTCAGATTCCATGACCTCGAGCGCGTAAGGGTGCGCCTTCCGGGTGATGCCGTGCAGACCACCTACTGGTACCTCCTGTACGAAGTGATCAACAATACCGGGCGCGAGGTGGACTTCTTTCCCTCATTCCGGTTGGTCACCGACACATTGGAGGTGGTGGTAGGCGGGGATCGGGTCAGCCCCAGCGTGTATGATTCCATCGCGGCGCGACACAGGAAGGAATACCCTTTCTTTGCGCCCCCGTGGAAGATGATAGGTCCGGTGCTTCAGGGCGAGGCGAACGCCCGGGCGTCCGCTGCTGTGTTCAGGGCGTTCGACAGAAACGCCAGCAGCCTGACGGTGTACGTTGCGGGGCTTACGGGCGACTCAGTACGGCTCGCCAACCCTCTCGTGGAGCTCGGACCGGAAGCTCTCGGCGACGCGAAACCTTACTACGTTCTCAGGCGGACGCTCGCGATTCGTTACGATTTGCCCGGTGATCCGGGCACGCGCGCCATGGCAACTCCGATCCGTCGCGGGCGGGAATGGGTAATGCGATAAGGAGCCGGACGGGCTGATAGCGAGACACGGTCGGCAGTAGTAACACGGCATGACGGCGCGAGTGTCCGCGATTCGAGAATGCGAGGTATATCTATATGGCGCATAAGAAAGGCCAAGGGGCCTCACGGAACGGGAGGGATAGCAACCCCCAATACCGCGGTATCAAGCGCTATGCCGGCGAGAGCGTAACTGCAGGCACGATCATTGTTCGCCAGTGCGGCACCGCCCACCTGCCGGGACGCAACGTAGGCAGAGGGCGGGATGACACCCTCTTCGCGTTGGCTGACGGATTCGTGCGGTTCCGAGGTAGAAAGGTGGATGTGGTATCCGCGCGCGGGTAGCAGTAGCCAGCGTGCTTGTGACGTGTCCACCGGGTGATGCGACCGGACCATTTGCGTTTTCCTATTGCCTCGGTTGTACGGCGACCGACAGCATTCCTGGATAACACAGCAGGGGGGTGTTCGCCCGGCTCGTGTAGACCGTTCATAATCCGCACATGTTCGTCGATGAGGCCGAAATCTACATTCGAGGCGGCAAGGGCGGTGATGGATGCGTCAGCTTCCGTCGTGAGCGATTCGTACCCAAGGGGGGCCCCGATGGGGGCGACGGAGGGAACGGCGGGAGCGTCTTTGCCGTAGCAGACCCCGCCGTAGAGACGCTCCTGGATTTCGCCGCGCGCCGCCATTGGATCGCCGAGAACGGACGACCCGGAATGGGGAAGAACCGGACCGGGCGTAGCGGGAGCCACCTCATCCTCGCGTTGCCCCCTGGAACACTTCTCTTCGACCGGGAGTCGGGTGTGCTGATTAAGGATCTTGCATATATCGAGGAGCCTGTGTGCATAGCACGGGGTGGCAAAGGTGGACGGGGCAACACGCGCTTCGCCAGGGCGGACCACCAGACTCCCCGAGAGGTCGAAGCAGGCACTGCGGGAGAAGAGCGCCACCTGCGCCTCGAGCTCAAGCTGATCGCCGATGTCGGTATCGTCGGGTTGCCCAACGCCGGCAAGAGCACTTTGCTTTCTAGAATGTCGCACGCTCGTCCGAAGATCGCCGACTACCCGTTCACCAGTTTGCAGCCTTGTCTGGGGATCGTACAGCTTGCCGACCATCGGCGATTCGTGATGGCTGACATTCCCGGCTTGATCGAAGGTGCTCACGACGGCGCCGGGCTGGGCGATGCGTTCCTCAAACACATAGAGCGCACGCGCGTCATACTACATCTGATCGATGTAGGTTCACCCCTTGCGACTGTGCCCCCCGCCCAGGCTTACCGCACCATACGGAACGAACTGGAGCGATATAGTGGCGACCTGGCGCGCAAGGTCGAGCTTGTGGCGGCCAACAAGATGGACCTGGTCGGCGACGACGACACCGCCGCTGAGCTCAGTCTCGCTATAGGCAAGGACGTCTTGCCCGTAAGCGCCGTCAGCGGTAAAGGTGTCACGGGACTTGCGGAGAGGCTCTGGGACATGCTTGCGCTGGTCAAGAAGACCCCGACGGCAGATGATCCTCCGTCCACTCCGCTGTATCGGCTTATGCCATGATTGCAAGATCAATCCGCGCCGAAGCAGACTCACCGGCGGTGGTGATAGACATCGGGAATACATCCGTGCACATCGCCACCTGGTCCACCGACGAGGTCAAGACGCCGCTCTCCGCGCCGACGTCCGACCAGAAGGCGGTTGAGGCGGCGATAAGCGCGCACGTCGATGCTCTGCCACCCCGCCGCCAAGGAGCGATCGTTATCGGGTCGGTTGTGCCCGCTGCACTTAACCGAATCAATATATGGGTGAAGGATAGGACCGGGCGTGATCCGCTCGTCATAGGCAAGGATATACCGTTGCCGATCGATGTCGCAGTGACGGACCGTTTGGCCATCGGCATCGACCGCGTCTGTGCGGCATTTGCAGCGTATGACAAGCTGCAGTCAGCGTGCGCGATAGTGGATTTCGGCACGGCGGTTACCGTGGACATCGTCGACGAGGAAGGCACCTTGCTGGGCGGTGCCATCCTGCCCGGGCCCGGACTGCAGCTCCGCGCGCTGCATGAACATACCGCACTTCTGCCTGCGGGCGTCGTACCGGTCTTCCCGCAGTTGCCCTATGGGCGTAACACGATGGAGGCCATGCAAACAGGTGTCTGCCGGGGCGTCGCCGGGGCGGTGCGCGGCCTGGTTGAGGCGTACGCTACCTCGCTGGGGCGTTGGCCCCACGTCGTAGCCACCGGTGGAGACCTTGCACTGATGGCTCCAAACTGTGATTTCCTGGACACGCATGTGGACTATCTTGCGCTGCGTGGCATCGGGCGCTCGTACACGACCTTCCTGCGCGATCGCGGGGCATGATCATGGGCCCGCGCAACCGCTCGTTCCTGTTGACGCCTCCGGGCGCCGGCGCTATCGCTGTGATTCGCGTAACGGGCGCACGCGCTTGTGCTCGCGTTGCCCGTGCATTGAACTCCAAGAGCGGCGTGGGTCTCCCACCCCTCGAGGAAAACCGACTCCGATACGGGCGTCTGAGGGACGGCGACGAGGTCGTAGACGACGTGATCGCGAGCTGCACCACTGTTGGCGGCGCCGCAGTGGTGGACATATGCTCGCACGGAGGCGTTCGCGTCGTTGAGCGAATACTCGAGGCGCTGGATCGTATCGGGTTTCCGCTGGCTGAGGAATCAGCCTCGCCGCCTGCGATCTGGCCCGGCGCGAATCTCATCGAGCGCGAGGCCCTGCAGGCCGTAGGCAAGGCGAAAACGAAACGGGCTGTGCGTTTTCTAGCATGGCAGCGCCATCACCTCGTGCCCACGCTTGAGACGCTTTCGTGTCAGGCTCGGACCGACCGGGATTCGACCGCACAAGCCCTTGCCGCCATGATCGAAAGACGCTCCGCAGCAGATGTACTTATTGACGGAGCGAGCGTTGCTATAGTGGGCCCGCCGAACAGCGGCAAGTCAACCCTGTTCAACTGCCTGGCGGGAAAGACGGCTGCGCTCGTCTCCGAGCGGGCGGGCACGACCCGCGACTGGGTGAGTCGGACGATGGAAATGGAAGGCGTAGCGCTAACGCTCATCGACACGGCTGGCGCCAGGGCGTCCGCAAGCGGGGTGGAGCGCGTCGCCATCGAGACGGGCACGCGGGTGGCTTCCCAGGTGGACGTCAAGCTGCTCGTGCTCGACGGTTCAGTCGCCTGTTCAGCAGAGGATATCGCCCCATGGACCGGGTTGCTGGCGTCTCGCCGGCGGGTGGTGATCGTAGCCACAAAGCTCGATCTCGGCACCGCCTGGGACGAGCCGCCGCTTCCCACCCACCGGTCGACAAGGCGCCCACCGTTGGTCAGGGTGTGTGCGCCCACGAACACCGGGGCGAGTCTGCTGCTTACCGAGGTTCTCGGACTGTTGGAGCTCCATGAATGGGTCGATAACATTGCGTGTCTGTTCACCGACCGGCAAGTTCTGGTTGCGAGACAGGTGCAAGCGGCTCTGCGGCGTGATTGGAGGGCGGCGCAACGTATCCTAAGGAAACGCATGATCATGCCGTGATCGTGCGTCGCCTTGCATTGAGCCCGGCATCTGCCGGCCTGCGGTGCAGGTAAGAGCCTACGCCAATGACGTACCGAGCCACAGGCTCTCCCTTGTACCGGCCCGAACGCCCGTATCGGGACGGGGTTTGAGCCCCGTGGGGCGGCGGAAGGATTGTGGCGCGTGGGCCGGTGACGATGCCCCAGAACTATTTTGGATTTGAGTTGATACCGTGGTTTGAGCCGCCTAGAGTTTAATTTATGAGCCGTTGCTCAGGCCCCAATCGCCCGGGCTGCGGTGATCTGCGTCGTCAAAGCGGAAAATCGCATGTCGGCGATCGATGACACACAGTTCGCAAGGCTGATCGTCGAACGGAAGCTCTGTACGACCGACGAGGTCGAGCTCGTCCGTGGCGAGCAGGACGCGCTATCTAAGAACGGCCCGCCCGTTTCCCTCCAGGAACTGCTCATCCGCAGGGGGTACATCACCCATTCTCAGGTTACCCGGCTGACCAAGGCGTTGGACGAGGATTCGATGTACCGCCCAGCGCAGCAAATCCCCGGGTTTCAGATCCTAAGCAAGCTCGGGCAGGGTGCTATGGCTGTGGTGTTCAAGGCCAAGCAGCTAAGCCTCGACCGGATAGTCGCGATCAAAGTGTTGCCCAAACGCCTGAGTGAGAGTCCGGAGTTCGTCGAGCGCTTCTACCGCGAGGGGCGTGCTGCCGCCAGGCTGAATCACCCCAACATCATCCAAGCCTTCGACGTCGGGGAGGCGGGCGGCTATCACTACTTTGTGATGGAATACATCGACGGCAAGACCATCTACGATCTGGTAAGCGACGGGCAGTGCGTTCAGGAGACGGAGGCGATCCGCATCATCCTGCAGACGGCGAGAGCTCTGGGACATGCCCACGATCAGGAGTTGATTCACCGCGACGTTAAGCCGAAGAACATCATGCTAACCCAGGAGAACCTGGTGAAGCTCGCCGACATGGGCTTGGCCCGCGAGGTCGGCGATTATGCAACCGCCAACGCGGAGGCCGGACGGGCCTACGGCACGCCTTATTATATCTGCCCTGAGCAAATCCGCGGTGCGGTTGACATCGACTCCCGCGCGGACATATACGCGTTGGGAGCGACGTTCTATCACATGGTCACCGGGAGGGTTCCGTTCGACGGTAGCACTCCGTCGGCGGTTATGCACAAGCACCTTAAAGAGCCTCTGATTCCTCCTGATCACATAGTCCATACGCTGTCGTCGGGGATCGGTGAGATCATCGAAGTGATGATGGCCAAGGAGCCCGACGATCGCTATCCCTCGATGAATGAAGTGATCCAGGATCTCGAGACGGTCTCCAAGGGACTTCCTCCGTTTCAGGCACGAGAGAAATACGACCACCGGCTGTTGGAATCGCTGGCCACCAATGGGGAACGCATCCAAGACGCCGCAGCGGCTGAGAAGGAGATCGGCGGCCCCAGCAAGGTGTCGAGCCAGTGGGTGCTGGCGCTGGGTGTGCTGCTTGCGCTTTCCGTTCTGATCAACGTTCTGTTCTTCCTCACGCGTTAGTACCGTGGTCCGCGAATAGTGCGACTACGGCGTGAAACCCCAGCCGCAGTCTTGATGCTTGCGGACCATGTAAAGGCAAGGAGCGCTCATGGCGATCCGTGACGTCGCGCGGCGTACGGACCGGTACGCCCCAGCACTGTCGCGGACGCTCCCGCGAACGGAGTGTATTCCCGCCGATACGCTACGGGTCCTCGGTTTCGCCGAATGATCAACAATCCGTCCATCCGATCGATACCGTCGTGTTGATGGTCCGGGACCCCGGGCGCAACCGCCCGTGAGTGTGCGAGGCGGGCGGCTATGCCACTGCCACTGCCTTTAGATGCGCCCGTATTGTCTCGATCAGCTTCTTGCGATTGATCGGTTTGGTCGCGTAATCATCACAACCCGTGTTGATACACTTCTCGCGATCACCGGCCATCGCATGGGCAGTCAGCGCGATGATCGGGGCGCTGTAGCCTTTCTGACGTAGATGCCCGGCGGCTTCGTAGCCGTCCGTGAGAGGCATCTGCATGTCCATCAGGATGACATCGAACGATCTGCCTCCGGCACGCGCGGTAAGTGCTACGTCGACGGCGAGTTTCCCATTCCCCACAACGGTGACTTCCGCGCCAGCCTGCTTCAAGATCAGCGCGATGAGTTTCTGATTGTCCGGACCGTCCTCGGCCAGCAGGATGCGGCAGCCGTGCAGGTCTGTCCGGCCGATTCCTCCGGCAGTTCTCCCGCCATTCGCAGAGACGACAGTGGCCGACATGGGGTCTTCGAGCATCCTCACGCCGTCGAGCGGTCCGGTGGCCACGGTCACCCGGAAGCGTGTTCCTATTCCCTCCCGCGTCTCGACTACCGTGATGTCCCCGCAGAGCATCTCCGCGAACCGTTTGCTGATCGGGAGGCCAAGGCCCGTACCTCCGAACTTGCGCGTCGTCGACGTATCGGCCTGCGTGAAGGGTTGAAACAGCCTGTCTACCTCCTCGGGGGACATGCCCCGGCCCGTGTCAACAACATCAAACTGCAGGTATGGTGCCTTCGCGTTGTGCGCATCTTTTGGTGGCTTCTCGCCGGCTCGGTCGTCCTCAGCGCGCTCAACTAACTGAGTGATAAGCCGAACGCTCCCCGTGTCGGTGAACTTGATCGCATTGGCGATCAGGTTGATGAGAATCTGTCGCAGGCGGGTCGCGTCCGTCTGAATCATTTCGGGGATCGGTTCTGAGTACACAACGTCGAACGCCAGCCCCTTTTGGTTGGCTTGAACGCGCATGAGCGAGGCTGCCTCGGCGATGATCTTGCAAGGTTGGCAGGCCGTACGCTCGACGGTCATCTTTCCCGCTTCGATTTTGGAGAAGTCGAGGATGTCGTTGATGATCTGCAGCAGCAATTCGCCATTGCGCGAGATGGTCGCTACCTGCTCTTGGAGTTGTCCGGTGCCGTAATCACATGTCTGCGGACACGTGTCGGTGATGTGGTCGGCGATTTGTTCGATATTCCCGAGTATCGCCGTCATCGGTGTGCGGATTTCGTGGCTCATATTACTCAGGAACTCGCTCTTGGCTTGATTTGCCGCCTCGGCTTCGTTCTTAGCTCTTGTCAATTCCTCCTCCGCCCGCTTTCGCTCCGTGATGTCGCGTGTGATCGCGACGAACAACCGGCGGTTGCCGAGCTGCACCTCGCTCACGTGTATGTCCACCGGAAAGGTCGATCCATCCTCGCGCCTCCCGACGGCCTCGCGGCGCGTCCCGATGACCTTCTTCACACCCGTGTCGAGGTACCTTTGTATGTAACCGGCATGCTCCTCGCGATAAGGAGACGGCATGAGAGCGCTCACGTTCTTCCCCACTACTTCGCCGGCCGGGTAGCCGAAGGCTTGCTCAGCTGCAGCGTTCATCGACTCGACGATTCCCCCTTCGTCCATGGTGATGATCCCGTCGGCGGCGTTATCCACGATGGCGCGGGTCCGCGCTTCACTCTCAGCCAGCGCCGCGGTGCGCTCGCTTATCTGGGCTTCAAGGTTCTCCGTGTCGACTTCGAGTGTGGCAGCCATCTGATTGAATGCCGCTGCAAGTGCACCGGTTTCGTCGTCGGACTCGACGGGCGCTCGAGCGCTGAGGTCGCCGTTCCGCATACGATTCGCGGTCGCAGCGAGAACCTGGAGCGGTTTGGTCACTTTGGCGCTTAGGTACCGTGAAGTCACGATCACGACCAGCGTAAGTCCAAGGCCGAGGAGGACCATGGTGCTCCTCATTTGCGCCACGGGAGCTTCTAGCTCGCTGAAATCCATCTCGGCCAGGATGATCCAGCCCAACTCTTTGATCAGCATGGAAGCACCGCTGATAGGAACGCCGCGGTAGTTTGTGTAGTCGCCGGTCATCTCCTGTCCACGTTCGATGGCCAGCCGAACAGGGTCGGTCTCTACCTTCTCGCTGAAGACTGCATCATCAATAAACCGCGACTCAGTGATCATGAGCCCGTCACGATTCACGATGTAGGTCTCGCCTGACTCGCCCAACCGCACGGAGTTGGTCGGCATGCCGAACGATTCACCCCTGCGACCGGTCGCTACGTCGCTCAGAGATTTCGGGTCGATTCTACAGACAAGTACGCCGCAGAACTCCTGGCGGCCTTTTGTCTTCAAGGGTGTGGACACGACCCAGGTGATTTCATCCGTGTCCGCCCGGCGGAAGATGTCGCTTACATAGGTGGATTGCCTGCCGCGAAGGAACGGATCGCTCTGCGAATAGTCCTCGTCCACGTGTGAAGCAGCGGACGAGGCTACGACCCGGCCCGACGCGTCCAAGAGGAAGATCTCAACGCACTCAGGAAAAAGAGGCAGTTTGTTCATGGTCAAATGGTGATTCAGCGCCGCAAGGAGTTGTTGGTCGGTGTCCTCCCCACGACGAAGGGCCTGCATGCTGTCGCGGACGAAGCCGTCGGATGCGAAGTCTCGCGTCCGGCTCTTAAGGTAGTACAGGTATTCGAGAACTGCGGCCTCGGCCCCATCGGCTACCGCTGTCAAGGTCCGGTGCGTTTCCTTGTCGATCAGGGCACGGCTTCGCTCGGACCAGGCCAACGACGTGATCAGCAACGGGATCAGCGATATGGCCAGGGCCATCGCCAGTAGCCGTCGCCCGATCCTCGACCTGGCGAACGGGAAGACTCCGGCAATCGTCAGCGGGTGATTGCCCTTCGTCTCTGCATCGTCAGACAACGGCGATGCCATACTATTACTTCCACGACCGGATCGGCATTTCTCATCGCCCGAGGTGCGAACAGACGGACTAAGAAGGCGGCCCGCGCCTCCAGAGATACATCGGCATCGCCCATTGCGCGCTTGATTCCGACTGACGTTCTTCCCTGATCTCAGGTGTTCGTTGGATACGCTGGCGCCTGGTCTAATACTACAGCGCCGCTTGGCCATTTGGAGGTCATTCGCAGGGCGACGAGCACCTTTTCGACGCCAGGAACGCCGATCCTGGCGCCCCGAGACCTTATGTGGCGCTGCAGTACTAAAAAGATGCTCCAAAATGTTAAACCGGGAAACGCTCTTCCGCCGCTGCCCCGCAGCCTCCGGCTGCTCCGGGCCAGTTTCCCTATTGCTGGGAGCTATTTACTCAAACCGACCGATTCTACGCGGCCAGTAGTTTTTCGAGGCGGCGAATGACGG
>JBHHXS010000057.1:0-15316 GCA_046757145.1 Phycisphaerae bacterium
GGTCAGCGAGCACGATCGCCCGACGCCACGCCCGCTGGGCCGCAGCACGCTTTTTCAGGGACGCCTACATTTGCGTGACTTCTTCCAGGTATCGCAGGCGCTGGGGAACCGTCAAACCAAGACGATTTAGTGTTTCCGCTGCAGGCGTTTTCGCTTGGCACGCGTCGACCTTCGCTCCGCGATGGCGGCATGATTGGGAGGGCCTGCTCCAGGCGCGGCATGAACATGTCGCATCTTGGCAGCCCTTGCCACCAGCTCAACGAACGCCCTGCCAAGATCGTAACGAGCGTCGTGCGCTGCTCCTGCTGCGGTGGCGACGCAGACGATATCGAGCCCCTCGGGGATGTCACGCTTCGACGTGCGGAAGACTTCTCTAATCCTGCGCCGTACGTAGTTCCGATGGACCGCCTCCCCGAGACGCTTCGAGACGCTCAACCCCAGCCGGGACCACGCTAGCCCGTTCTCAGCCACGTAGACTACAAGCCGGCCGTCGCCCGCGCGGATTCCCGCAGCGTAGACGCGGGCGAAGTCGGACCGCCTCCGCAGGTGTTCACGCCGCCGGAATCGTTGGTCAACCGTCATAGTCTCGTATCGGTGCCCGCGAGTCGCCGGGCACAACAGGTCGGAGCAGCTAGCGGTCGTCCTCACACCTGCTGCCATGCTCTCCAAACGGTCGCGGCGCCAGCAGGATCAGCGCGGGTACCAGGAGCGGGCGGATAATAAACGTGTCGATCAGAATACCTATAGCCAACGCGACTGCAAACTCCTTCATCAGCAGCAAGGACCCTGTAAACAGAGATGCAAAGGCGGCGGTCATGATGATACCGCAACTGCTCACCACCGGTCCGGTCCTGCTCACCGCGGTCCTGACCGCGTTGACAAGTGTCGTAGCCGCAAGTTCCTCACGAATACGGGAGACTACATAGATATTATAGTCCTGCCCCAGGCTTAGGATGACGATGAACAACAGCAAATCAAGATGGTAACTAACGCTACTGACGCCACAGCAACCGGTGAACACCAACCAGGTTGCTCCGTACGCTGTCAAATAGGTGACTAGAGTGGCGGCGACGAGGATGGCCGACACGAGCGGCGATCGGAGCAGAGCGATAAGGATGACGTAGATCGCCGCGATGGCGGCACCGGCAATAACACGGAAGTCGCGAATGCGGACGCCGCGAATGTCGGCGTACAACGGCGACTCACCACTGATGTCAACCGCGAGCGTCGTTTCGCCCAACGCCTCCGCCAGAGCGCTGCGCCTTAAGGTTCGCTGTGCCGTTGAGCGGACCTCACGCACGATATCCAAGGCCCGAGCTGTTCGGGGCTCCACTTGCAGCCCTAAATCAATGCGCGCGGCCTTGCCGGAGCGCCCGATGTAGTACGCTCGGACGGCACGCCCGACGAGGCCCTCGGGGAGCCCGCTGGTGTAGCCGTTGCCCCGCTCGGGCTGCCGGGACCGCAACTGCCCGAGCGGGTCGTTAAGATCACGTTGATAAGCGATGGGGAAGCGTCTTTCCAGCTCGGTGGACAGGGCTTCGATTGATGCACGTAGGGCGGGCAGGCTCTGCCGAGTATCGAGGCGCTCGGCTGCGCTGATTATGAGCGTCACTTCGCTAACCCCTCCGTCAATTGAAAAATGCTCTGCGTAGAGCCTGGCACCACGTACAAACGATGAATCCGCCGGGTACTCCTCGTAGGAATCGTAGAGCGGCTCAACGCGCCAGCCCACAACGGACGCGGGTAGGAGCAGGCCCGCGAGAACGACGGCAATCAAGCCGGGTCTGGCGGTCACTCCACGCGCCACAATTGTCCAGAGCCGCCCGCCCTCCGGCCCCTTCGGCCGCGCTGCAGGTTGACGCTCGCAAGGAAGCGGATTTGTACCGCCGGGTTCAGCTTGGCGATGAACCGTCCTAGGCCACAGCAGGTGCCTTCCCACCAGTCGCATCAGAGCGGGCGTTAGGGTTAGCACCGCGAAGGTCCCCACGCAGATTGCAAGCGCAATGGTGGGGCCGGACGTGTGGAGGTCGCGATTACGTGCCAGCGCGAGAGTTGCCAGGCCGACCGCGTTGGTTCCGGCGCTGGCCAGGATGGCACCCCCGGTACGAGCGAGTGCGCTGGTGACGGCCTGTGCAACCTCCAGACCTTGACCAACTTCCTCACGGAAGCGAGCAAAGAGAAACAGACAGTAGTCCACGCCCGTCCCCGCGAGAATAACGATGATGAACATCTGCACGAGTCCGTTGATCGGCCAGCCGGCTGCGGCCGACCAGCCTAGCATGCCTAGCGCTGCCATCAGCGACAGCGCGATAGTGAACAGGGGGAGCATGACGGCCACCGGTGACCGGTAGACCAACAGGAGCACGGTAGAGACACCGGCAAAGGCCCATATCGTAGTCCGATCCACATCGTGTTTCGTGTTTGCGTCGAGAAGCTCTCCGAGAGCACCGTTGCCGGTGATCTCAATCTCCAGCTCCGATAGCGGGCTAGCGGAGGCAAAGGTGTACACGCTGGCGCGAAGCATCTGTTGGATGGCGCGAACGCGTCTGACGGTGCTATGTGTCAAGAACTCTGCCGGCAGATCGACGGCAATGACCGCGGCTTGCCCGTCACGGCTTTCAAACAACTCCTTGAGATAAGGGGTGCTGGCAGCGGCGTGAACGGCCCAGCCCAACTCTTCGCTACGAGCGCTCAGAGCGCCGACGAAGCGCTCGATGAACGCTCGGTCGGTCGACGTGAGACCCGTACCGCGGACGAAGACGATTACCGCCCTGCTGCCCGGAGCGTGGTCGGGGAACTCTTCTTTGAGTTTGGCAAATGCCTCTTGAGAGGGTAGGTCAGGCGGCAAGAAGCCCGTGTCGTCATCCATAAGCAGGGTCTGGATCTGCGGGGCGCTGAACCAGATAGCGAAGCCCGCTGCAGGCCAAGCCATCAGCCACATCAAATACGTTCTTGCGACGAGGCGTGCCCATAGCTGCATGATTGTCTCGCATCGTAGCGGGCATCACCGGCGTTCGCCATCGCCGAAGCCGCGTTGCGGATACGGGCGGACGGGTTGGACAACGAGCCGCTGTAATGGCATACTCGCCCGTGGACCGTCGGACGAGGAGGCGGCGCGGGCAGGGGGACCCGGGTGGAAGACGATGGCCAACAGATGTTGGATTACTAGAGGAAGGACGGCTGGCAAACATGAGCATACTCGTTGATCGGGATACGCCGGTGATCTGCCAGGGCATCACGGGGCAGGCGGGTGCCTTCCACACGGCGGCATGTCTGGAATACGGCACCAAAATGGTAGGGGGGGTCACGCCGGGAAAGGGCGGAACCCATTCGGAACACGATCTACCAATCTTCAACAACTGTCACGATGCGGTCGCCGCTACCGGCGCGGACGCGTCCATGGTGTTTGTTCCCGCCCGCTATGCCGCCGACGCCGCTATGGAGGCTGCCGACGCCGGATGTTCACTAGTTGTGCTAATAACGGAAGGCATCCCCACGTTGGATATGGTGCGCGTACGGGCGTTCCTGGATCAGAAAGGTACGTGGCTGATCGGACCTAATTGCCCCGGCATCATAACCCCCGGACAGTGCAAGATCGGCATCATGCCGGGGTACATCCACAAACCCGTCGAAAAGGGGTGCAAGAGTGTGGGTGTAATATCGCGCAGCGGCACGCTGACGTACGAAGCGGTGTGGCAGTGCAGCACACGCGGCATCGCTCAATCTACCTGTATAGGCATCGGTGGCGATCCTGTGAAGGGCCTGAACTTCATTGATCTTCTGAAGCAGTTCGAGGAGGACGAGGAAACCGATGCTATCATTATCATTGGTGAGATCGGCGGGACCGACGAGGAAGAAGCGGCCAGATACATCGAGCGGCACGTCAGCAAGCCGGTCGTGGCCTTCATAGCCGGCCAAACCGCCCCGCCCGGAAAGCGGATGGGCCACGCGGGTGCCATAATCAGCGGCGGGGAGGGCACCGCAAAGTCGAAGATCGCCGCTCTCAAGGACGCCGGCGTGGTCGTCGCAGAGTCACCTGCCCATATTGGCGAGACCGTCGCATCCATGCTGTGAGAAGCCGCAGCGTGTTGCGCTCGGCCCACAAGAGAATGCACGCCGATGGCTGACCGGTACGGGCCAGTAGAGTTCGAGTCCGGGCCCGGGCGAGTCCGCCGGGCGTCGGTGAGTGATATCCCCGTTGCCCGCCCCATCGCCGCGACCCCATCGGCTACAGGCTTACGATGTGATCACCCCTTCCTCCTCGGCAGCGCTCAGCGTAGCAGGGTGTGGGCGGATGTGGCGCTGGTCGCCTTCGCGGTTGTCACGCTCGACGTGGTGGTCGGGACGGTGCTGCACATGCTGGCCTTCCCGTCCGACGCGTTGGCTGACATACCCGAACCTGCGGTCAAGCACGCGTTGTTTGCCCCCATGCTCGCGTCCAGGGTCATCGTAATCGCGCTCAGCGTGACCGCGATCCTGTGGTGCCGCGGACAGACCCTCGCATCGATAGGCCTCGTATCATCCGGGGTGGTGGTCGATGTGCTTGTAGGAGTCGCAGCGACTGCTGTCGCATATGCGCTGAGCTTTTCCTGGCAGTTGCTCGTCTGGACGGTATGGCCCGGCCTGCTGGACCAGATGAGTGAAAACGCCCAGAGGATCATGCGCTTGGTCCCCAATCCCGGCAGTCCGGTCAGGTTCGTCCCCGTCGCCCTGGCAGTCGGCGTTTACGAAGAGCTGCTGTTTCGCGGGTTCTTGATGACCAGGCTAAGACGCGGCATGGGCAGCTGGGCGGGCGCCGTCATCGTTAGCACCGGCGTCTTCACCGCACTGCACGGGGTGGACCAGACTGCCGCAGCCCTGATACCCGTCGCCATCCTGTCGAGCGTTTTCAGCTTGACGACGATCTGGCGGCGTTCGCTGCTTCCGGCGGTCGTTGGTCACTCGCTTTTTAATCTCATCAGCTTCCTCGTTCTATATTTCACAGCGGAGAGTAACTGGGTATGACAGGTGTTCACGACAATGCTCCTTTACCAATCAGATGTGCCGCGATAGATGATTACGATGAGATTGTGTCTGTGTGGACGGCGGCGCAGCTCTCGTATCGCCCAGGCTATCGCGATAGCGAAACGGGCTTTCGCAGGCAGCTCACCATGTTCCCGAATCTGTACCTTGTGGCGACCGATGGCCCGCGGGTTGTCGGCGTTGTGTTCGGGTCCCACGACGGGCGCAAGGGCTGGATCAATCGACTGGCCGTGCTGCCGGAGTACCGGCGACGCGGTATCGCGGCAGCTCTGACAGTTGCGTGTGAAAAGGCCATCCTAGCAGAGGGGATTGAGATCATCGCCGCGTTGGTGGAAGCCGACAACGCGTCTTCGTGCAGCCTTTTCGAGAAGCTGGGTTACCAAAGCGATGTCCCCGTACGCTATTTCAGGAAGCTTAGCCACCCGGGCGCCTAGAGACAACGCGAAGGGCGATTGACCTCTCACTCCTGTACTAGTCTTTATCATGCGTGTGCTTGAACTCGTTAAGCGTTTTTGCTACGCTAAGCGCGCTGTCGATCTGGATCTACGTAGCGGCGCTCGCGGGAATCCTACGGGCGGGACGTCCTGGCCCCAGCACGTGATCAGCGTGGCGGAGCGCGGCAACTGATGGGGTGCGTCGGGGTATTGCAGACCGTCGGAGGCGCGTTCCGAGCCTTGGCTGAACCTGGAAGGAGGGTACGTACAGTGCAAAGGGGGCGTCGGACGAACGGAAGCAAGCGTGGAACATCAGTTTTATTCGCCACCTTAACCGTGGTGCTTGCGGTGTGGCTTGCAGATGCTGCTCCGGCAAGGAGCGTTGGTGCCGGGCCCGAGGCGGTCATTCGATGGCGCTCAGGAACATTGCACACCGTACCGAAGACCGTTGCCCACCTCGAGGGCTTGCTCTCTGCGGCTGCGCGACGCCCCGGGGAACGGCATCTCGTATTGCAGTTCAAGGCGCCGGTGGACGCCAAAACACGAGGTGAGCTGCTGTCGGCCGGCGTCAGGCTCTTGAACTACCTCGGCGATAACGCGTTTTTTGCGTCCGTCGCGCCGCGACTGCTGGACCCGAGGGCCGTCGCGCGCGTAGGGGCGTTGGTCGATGTGATGCGTATCGATCCGGGTTGGCGCCTGCACCCCTACCTGCTCGCGGGGAAAGTTCCTCGGTGGGCTGTCGTGTCATCTGCGGAGTCGGCGGATAAGCGTGAGCCTCCCGTCGTCGGGGCGTACGTACTCTTCCACCCCGATGTGCCGTTGGCTCCGGCGGGGGCTGAAATTGTGACCCGGCACGGTGGGGTCGTGCGGGACTTTCTCGAGTCGGTCAATGGTCTTGTGGTCGAGCTTCCGTTCGAGGACATAGCGTCTCTGGCCGACGAGGATGCCGTGCAATGGATCGAGCCCCCCCTGCCTCGAATGGTGGAACTCAACGACAGCAACAGGATCGTCACCGAGGTGGATGTTCTCCAGGCGCCGCCTTACGGCCTGGATGGAACGGGTGTGACTGTGCTTGTATACGATGGCGGGTATGCCCTGGCATCACACCCCGACTTCGGCGGGCGCCTCACCGTGCATGATGCATCTGAGCTGTCTGATCACTCCACGCATGTTGCTGGGACCGTCGGCGGAAACGGATCCAGCAGCGCGGGACAGTATCGTGGAATGGCACCGGCAGTTGCGATCGAATCCTACGGCTACGAGTACGATGGAACGGGCATCTTTCTCTACACCAATCCGGGTGATATTTCGGCGGATTACAACGAGGCGATCAACGTCTACGGGGCCGACATCTCAAATAACTCAATAGGCACCAACACCTGCTGGAACTTCTTCCCGTGCGAAATCACGGGCGACTACGGTGTAACGTCCGCGCTCATCGACGCTATAGTCGGTGGCTCTCTGGGCCTGCCGTTTCGCGTAGTCTGGGCAAATGGGAATGAACGAAGCTGCACCTATTGTCCGGACGAACACCAAAGCGGATACCATTCCACCGCCCCACCCGGGTGCGCCAAGAACCATCTGACCGTAGGTGCGCTTAACTCCAACAACGACTCCCAGACGGATTTCACCAGTTGGGGGCCCTGTGACGACGGTCGACTCAAGCCGGACCTCTCGGCTCCCGGGTGTCAGAGCAATGGAGATGGGGGCGTCACTTCCTGCTCCAGCTACGGAGGTTACACGGTCAAGTGTGGCACGTCGATGGCGGCGCCGACGGTTGCTGGAATCGGTGCTCTGCTGTTGCAGGATTATCGCAGGCTGTTCCCGGGGGCGGACGACTTCACTAACGCTACCCTGCGCGCAATGCTTGCCCACACCGCGCAGGACCGCGGGAATCTCGGGCCCGACTATTCCTACGGCTACGGCTCGGTGCGAGCCCGCGCCGCTGTCGATTTTCTACGCGCGGGGAACTTCCTCGAGGACCAGGTGGGCCAAGGAGAGTCGTATTCCGTGCTCGTTATTGTCGGTCCGGGCGATGCGGAGCTGAAGGTCACACTGGCATGGGATGACGTCCCGGGCACCCCCAATGTCGATCCTGCGTTAGTCAACGACCTCGATCTGGTCGTTTATGACCCCTCATCAGTACGCCACTTTCCCTGGACGCTTGACCCGGCAAATCCCGCCTCCGCAGCAGTACGCACTCAGGCCGACCACGTAAACAACATCGAACAGGTGTTCGTCAATTCTCCGGCTGCCGGCGCCTGGCGCGTGGAGGTCCACGGATTCACCGTTCCCGTCGCACCGCAGGCGTTCTCGCTGACGGCTTCCCCGCTTCTTGTCGACTGTTCCACGCAAGGCGTGATCTCCACCGATAGATCGAAATACGGTTGCCAAAGCAACGCCACCATCCAAGTCGTCGACTGTGACCTCAACACTGACGATGGAACGATCGAAACCGTGACCGTGAGCCTGGCGTCGGACACGGAGCCGACCGGTGAGACCCTGGTGCTGACCGAGACTGCTGCGGAAAGTGCTGCTTTTCGTGGCACCATCGCGCTGAGTACGACGGACGCCGCCGGCGTGCTTCACGTTGCCGAGGGGGACACGGTGACCGCAGTGTACGTCGATGCGGATGACGGCTTCGGCGGCACCAACGTAACCGTGGAGACCACCGCTCTCGTGGATTGTCAGCCGCCGGTTATCTCCGGCATACGCGCGTCCGACATTGGCCCGTTCGATGCCACCTTGGAGTTCGATACCGATGAGGCAAGTCTGGGCTCCTGGCACTACGGTACCGCATGTGCCGCGTTGTCATACGAAGTGGCTGGCGCCGGGTATAAGACAGCCCACTCCGTACACATTACGGGCCTGCAGGAGAACTCCACATACTTCTACACTGTTGCTGCGGAAGACGAAGCGGGAAACACCTTGTCTGATGATGCCGGTGGTGTGTGCTATACTTTCGATACACCCGACATACCCAACTACTTCACTGAAGAATTCAACGGCGATAACGACGTGGACTACCAGGCCATCCTGTTCACGCCTGACGGCTCCGGCGACTTCTACTACGCCTGCGCGGAAACCATCGACGAACTACCCACCAATCCCGCGGGTGGGACGCCCGTCAGCCTAAGTGATGACGACTGGATCGAGGTTAACGTGGGCGGGGGACAGAGTGTGGCTTTGTACGGCACGGCGTACACTTCGTACTACGTAGGCAGCAACGGGTACGTGACGTTCAACGGAGGTGACGACGACTACAGCGAGTCACTTGCGGAGCACTTCTCCCCGTTTCCACGCATATCCGCGCTCTACGACGACTTCAACCCTGCCGCCGCTGGACAGGTGAGTTGGAAGGAGCTGACCGATCGCGCCGTGGTCACCTGGCTTAACGTACCCGAGTACAGCACGAGCAACACGAATACTTTCCAGATCGAGATGTTCTTTGACGGCCGTCTGCGCATAAGCTACTCCGCGGTAGATGCCTCTGACGGCATAGTCGGCTTGTCCCGCGGCGACGGGTTGCCTGCCGGGTTCTTCGAGGTGGATCTTTCCGCATCGGGTACATGCGGGGATCGGGCACCTGTTATGCCGCTTCCGCCGCATGACGCTAGGAAGAACAGGTACGTATCAATCAACCCGAACAACGTGTCCACCGCTGTTGCGCTACGAATTGAATGCACCTCTATGAAGCGGTGTTCAGGCAATCTGGGCAGAAGCTGTCGCGCCGACGCCGATTGTGCTTTACCGCTACCTGACGAGGGGGAATGTATCGAACATCCGTCGGTAGGATACGCGGGTTGGGTCAGCGAGCCCTTCGATCCCACGTGTCAAACCGGGCCGGGCACACCGCCCGTGGGCCCGTGTCGGGGAGCAGATTACCTCTCCAGGGTAATCGACACGCCGGTCTTCCGCCAGTGGGCGGAGAACCCCCTGCACATAGGTGATTGCGAGATTGTTCCGGTGGCTACGTATGCTGTTCAGGCGACAGCAGATGGAGTGCTTTACAGTCTGCCGTTGGAAGTGGGCACGATTCGGAAGCCGGGGACGTGGTACTACGGCGATACCGTCGGGCAAAGTACGGGCGATGCGTTTACGCCTCCGCAGGGCGTAGTGAATGTGACCGACATCCAGGCCTATATTTTCGTTGTGCAGCACTTGCGAGGTGCACCGCACATTTCGTGGGTCGACCTCCACGGGCTCGGCAGCGGAATGCCGCCAAACTTCCTCGTCAACGTCTCCGACCTCCAGAACATCCTCTTCGGATTTCAGGGGCAGCTCTATACCGACGTTCCCGAACATCTGGATCCAGCCGACTGCCCATAAACCCAGTGCTCACACCGGCTGCGACGCCTGGGCACGGACAGTGCCGGGTGCGCATCCCGTTTCAGGTAGCGTGCTGGAGGGAACAAGACTACGCGTCTCGGTGCGTGCGAAGGGCGGACGTTTTCTCCATCCGTCAGGAAGACGCAGTGGCCTTACCGTCACAGCACCTTGCGGAAAACCTGGGCAAGCAAGCAATGTTTCCGGCCATGCGCATGAGCTTCACCCACCTGCAGCGCGAGTTAGCGCATAAGCACGACGCCGGACGACTGAGCGATACGATGCTCGATCGGCTGATGTCGTGCGCTGGCGGCTCGACCAAGGGGCGTTACGCGGATGGGCTAGCGCTCGTAGTGCTTCGCGAGTTCGTCACGCAAGCGCGCGGCATCCTCAAAGCGTTCCTGTTCTATGGCTGTACGCAGCGCTTTGCGCGTCGCCAGCAGAGAGTCTTCGGGCATTTGACGCCCGATCTCACCAGCCAGGGTCCTTAGAATCCTCAACTCCTCACTGAGCTCCGCGCTGTCGTGATGCCCTTGGTCTGAGAAGAACGCCTGTATGCTCATGATGCCGCGGTTGACATGAGCTAGCGCGCTGACCGGCTCATCCTGCCCCAACGCGTAGTATGCACGGGCGCGAGCGTCCATCATGAGAACATATGGGCGGAACTGCTCCAGGCACGAGCGATCTTCCATTGCCGCTGCGTAATCACGACATAGATCGAAGATCGCCAGGTTGTGTGAAGTATCACGAGCTACGTTGGCGTATTCCTCGAGAACGAAGAAGGCCACGTAGCGGCGGTAGTATGCTGAGGCCTCCGCTCGCAGGCTTTGACATTGACGCGGAGAAAGCTCGAATCCCGCGGTGCTTCCATTCTGTTCTTCGTAAGCCGCCAGCCGCTTGCCGTGGTACTCCAGAAGCGACGTGCAGCCGTGTGGCCGGCAACCATCGGGGCGACCGTCGACCTCCATCTGCAGAACACCCAGCTCTACACGCATCTGTACGCAGACTACTCCGTCGTTGCTGAGGATCTTCCGCACGGATATCTGCTCAGGATCGTAAGGCCAGCTCGCCAAGGTCGGTTTGAGATCTATGTAGGACATCGCTTCACATGCCCCTCCTGAGGCGTTCACACCTGCCTCCCGGTTGCTTCAACCCCGCGCACCATGTGACAGTGCGACCCGTATGATTCTACGATTCAACTCCAGCACAGGCGGGGATGTATCCCCCACCGCCACGTTATGCGCGGCCAATAAACACGGCGCTGTTTATTCTCTTATGAGTGGCGTAAGCGACGGGTAAGACGCAACTTCAACAAAAAACGTGACGTGGGATGCAGGGTGGTCCTAGATCATCAGCCGATAACGTCCAACACACGCTCGACTGTTTTATCAAGGCGCTCGACGGTTTCGTAGGTACCCTCTTCTATTTCCGCTCTAATGGCGCGTGTTCGGGCGATCCGGAGACTGGACTGCTCAACAGCCCTGGCCAATGCGCGCCCCAAGCGCGAGAAGTCCGCCCTATCCGCCGCCGGGGCAGCGCTGGACACTCCCGCTGTCGAGGGCTTCACTACCTCAAGCGTCAGCGAGGTAGATCCCTGGATGCTGGCGGCACTGATAATGGCACTCACTTAGGCGCGTCCTTATGCACTAGCCGTTGCCTATCCAACGCTTCACAGCCCGCGATTCGGACCTACCGGGCTCAACCTACACTCCAACCCCAGGAGGCAACCTCGGGGACCGGGACACCCCTGCCAACGTAGCAGAGACATCCATCCATGAATTGCCCGATCGACACCCGGGACGGCAAACCCACCAAAAGCCCGGTCTATCCACCGCGCCCTAGGCGGTACTAATGCCAATAATAGTATCGTCAGTGCACGTTGATGGGCTTGAAGGAAAATGGGGTACGTGCCCCCATCTGCACGCCACACACACGATATGCTGCACATGCAGGCTACATCAACCGCCACATTTTGCACTCCCCTTGACGCAGGACCCCCGGGGCGTCGCTTGATCGTGCTATAGTGTGGCGCGCGCAGCGGAACGCCACCCGTGAGGCACAACGTGACTTGCCAGATGTCAATGCCGTGACCGTAGTAGGCGATAAACCTTTGCGCGCCCGGGAGTGTATTGCCATGGTCGCTCGACCACTGCCAACTCGCGCGTGAAACGGAGGGTGGCATGGGCAGATTTGTCTGCCACTGTACCCCTGCTTCCGACTGCGGGAAGGTGCCGCTTACTCATGCCACCAGTTGGCGGGTGCCGGGGCACCAGGCACCCGGCGCGCGTCCGGTGTCGGACCACTACGGTGCGGGCACCGTTTCGTCCGGCGACGCGAAGCACCGGCGCCCTCTAGGGCAGCATTTGTGCGGCTGTTCTGGATCAGAGTCAGCCGAGCCTCATGCAGCATCGGCGACGCGCGTGGCCGTTCTGGACAACCGGAGGCTAATCAGATAATGCATGTTCGTGACTCTCGAAACGATTCCCAGACGTGATTTCGCCGGGAGGGGACGAAGAGGCTCCAGACTTGAGAACTGACGTACTGCTTCCGTAGCGGCTCATGTGGTGATGCAAGCAACAATGGGGATTATCGTAGGTGGCGGCCCGGCGCCCGGTATTAACGGGGTGATAGGCGCGGCGGCCATCGAGGCGATCAACAACGGCCTCAAGGTCGTGGGGTTCTACGCAGGGTTCAGGTACCTTGCCGGAGACGACTTCGACAAGGATGAGCACACCACAACGCTTACCATCAAGGACGTCGGCAGGATTCACTTCGACGGGGGGTCCGTCCTACGAACTTCGCGCACGAGTCTGTTGGATGTGTCCAAGCTCGCGTCGAGCAAAGTCGTGCAGGCCGACGCGGCGAAGGTCGCGCGTGTGCTTGAGCGCCTCCGAGCGTACGGCGTCACACACCTGTTGACGATCGGTGGGGACGACACGGCCCTGAGTGCACGGCTGTTGGCGGATCGGGCTGACGGCGCCTTCCGCGTGGTGCACGTTCCAAAGACGATTGACAACGACCTCCCGCTGCCGGGCGATCTTCCCACGTTCGGGTTCGTCAGTGCCAGGCACATAGGCTCGTCGATCGTCGCGAACCTCATGGAAGATTCGCGGACGACCAGGCGATGGTACATCGTAGTCACCATGGGCCGCAATGCAGGGCACCTGGCACTCGGCATCGGCAAGTCAGCCGGGGCGACTCTCACCGTAATACCGGAGGAGTTTCCGAAAGCGACCTCGATCAAGGAACTGGCGGACATCGTTGAGGGCGCAATGTTCAAGAGGCGTACGATGAACCGCTACGACGGCGTGGCTGTTCTTGCCGAGGGACTGGCGTACAAGCTTGGCGATCGGGCGGAGCTGTCGCGTCTTTTGGGCAAGTCGATTCCGCTTGATGCCGCCGGTCACCCACGCCTGTCAGAAGTGCCTCTGGCACAGTTGCTCAAGGATGAGCTCGTCCGCCGATTCAGCCAGCGGGGGGAGACCGTAGTGATAGTGGCTCATCGTCTGGGCTATGAGATGCGCTGTGCCCCGCCGACGACCTCGGACATGGGCTACACACGCGATCTCGGGCACGGCGGCGTACGCCTACTTCTTGACTCTGCGCAGAATTTCCCCCGGGGCGTCATGGTCACCCTGCAGGCGGGGAATCTAGTCCCGGTTCCGTTCGACGCCATGATCGATCCGTCGACCAACCGCACACGTATACGCCATGTCGACCTCCAGAGTTACTCGTACGCAGTGGCACGGGCGTACATGATTCGACTGGAGAAGGATGATTTCCAGTCACAGTCAAAGCTGGCAGCCTTGGCGGCGGCGGCCGGCATGTCTCCAGATGAGTTCCGCCAGCGCTACGAACACACGGCTCGGGGACCGCATGCTCAGCGCCCGGACTATCGGCCCTGGGGGGGGCCTGTACACCCGATGAGCCCGGACTAGCTTTTCCACGGCGTTGCCCCCGGGCGAAGAAGGCGTCCCGACCGGGGCTTCAATGCGTGTGAGTTCGTGCTGCTACCGACCTGACCCCTCGTTCAGCGACACATAGGCGTCACTCTGACTACTAGACACCGTATGTTATTATTGCCGATGCCGGGTGTGGAAGTGTACGTGACACATGCGTAGCTACCGGCTGGACAATCGTCGGCGACTATGCGACATCGTTCCGAGGCGGGAGTGCAAGTGGCTAGTGCCTGAACCGCGCCCGTACGCTTGGGGCTAGGATCTGCGGCACCGCATCGCGTTCAGTGGATTCGAGAGGCTTTCAGCAACTCTGTTCAGTTAGTTTACCAATTGTGGAGGCGGCGTGGGCCGAAGACCAGTACGGTAGTGCAGAGGGCATAAGGGCTGATGTCAGTCAGAACGGGACATTCGACGCCACCCCAGCCGACTGTATACGTGGTGGACGACGATCCGGGCGTCCGGGAGTCGCTGTGCCTGCTCTTTACCTCGGCCGAGCTTCGTACCGTTAGCTATGGCGGCGCCGTCGCCTTCCTTGCGGGCTATGATCCCTCGCGTCCGGGTTGCGCGATACTTGACCTTGAGCTGCCCGGCATGTCCGGGCTTGAGCTGCAGGAGCGCCTGGTGGCTGCTGGATCGCGCATTCCCATCATCATGATCAGCGGGAGCGACGACCTGCGCTCGGCCGTACGTGCGATCAGACTCGGAGCACTCGATTTCATAAGGAAACCTGTTGACGGGCAACACTTGCTCAACCGCGTCCGCGAGGGGCTCGAGCAGGACACGCGTGATCGGCGTAGACGGGCTGTTCGCCTGGCGATCAACGCGAGGGTTGCGTCGCTCACGCCGCGCGAACGCGAAGTGCTTTCCATGGTCATCGCGGGTACGCCCAACAAGAACATCGCAACCGCACTTGGTCGAAGCCGTAAGACGGTCGAGATCCACCGTGCGAACATGATGCGAAAGATGGGTGCTTCGTGCGTGGCTGAGCTTGTCCACCTCGCCCACGTCGCAGGTCTGCTCGATGACGGCATCCTGTCCCCGGCGCTGGCGCTGCACGCGGGATTGGCGGTCGAGAATGCAGGCGAACCCGTGTCCGCGAGCGTGAGGTTTCTGGGCCCGCGATACCGACGCACGGGTGATAAGGCGATTACAGAGCGTCAATCGGACGAGGTGGCGGTGGACGGTGCCAGCAGGCTGACCAGGACGTTGACCGCGAGGGCGGCGACGAAGGCCAACGGGAGGTTGTAGATCTCGACGCCTGTGGCGGCAGGGTCGTAAACCTGTTTCCAGATGATCGCTCCGGCAAATCCGGTGCACATGCCCGCGCAGCACCCGGCGTAGGAGGAGCGCTTCCACAGGAGCAGGAGGATCATCTGTGGGCCGAACGACGCCCCGAGGATGGCCCAGCCGTACTCCAGCACGTATTTGTACACCTGCTTCGGGTCAAAGATCACTAATGAGACTGCCCCAAGGCCCATAGCCAACACGACGCAGCGATTCAGCACCATGTGTGACGAACCGGCGGTTTCGTTTGCCTCGCCATCACGAGTTCGCCTCGTTTTACGAACGACGCGA
>JBHHXS010000058.1:0-14862 GCA_046757145.1 Phycisphaerae bacterium
CCTCATCGGAGCTCCACCTGCACAGACCCGCGGTCCCCTCGTCCGGCCCGCGATGCGGACGCTCCTTCCGTTTGCAGTCTGAGTACACGACGTGGAACGCGACTCTCAACCGGACGATTCCGTCCCCTCCACTGCCCAGAAGGTCGCCTCTGCCCGTTCCTTTGCCTTACGCGCCGCCGCGACGATGGACGCTCTGGCACACGGTCGCCTGTCAAAAAAACACGCCCGGCACACGGCGCTGCAAGAACCGTGCCGAACTGTCCCGCCCTCGGCCGCGCGCCCCTGTGCGACGCCGAGATAAGCATTTGCAGCCGCTAGGGCGGACGCCCGTGGGACGGTGCTGCCACTTTGACAGACGCACACAAGAGCACCACGTCAGCGTGACAGGGACTCCGCGCGCCCTTCCTGCGTGACTGGATCCCCCACAGAACGTGCAGGTCGCCGCCTTCGGTCGACGAATGGAGTCGGGCACGATCCCCGGGCATTCCACGTGTGGCCAGGGTCTTCCACCGGCCACTGCCAATCGAGACGGCCCGCATTCCGTCAGGGCATACATCCCCGGCGTGCGCACCACCGGACACGGCGACCGGCACAAGCAGCCAGTCCAGCGGCGCCTCGGACTGTTCGTGCACTTCTTGGACGCCAGCCAGCGCGCCCACCAGAAGGCCATCATACAGCCGCCGCGGTTTCGTTTCGCTCTTGGAACGCAAAGCCGTAATGAAATGCTATACGATCAGGACGTTCGAGTTGCCGAGTCTACGTATCAAGTGCTGGGGCGGGCCCCGGCATGCAGTAGACCGTGTTTCGGCTTGCGTGTCGCACGCCGACCGAGTATCAGCAATGCCGCGGAGCTGAGCTTCATTCCCGCCACCAACACGGCGGCGGCGCACGTACCAAAAACCGGAACAAGCACTATTCCGCTTAAAAGAGCGCCCAGACATGCACCTGCATGGTCAGCCCCCACTATGGTACCTGCCGCAAATCCACGGCGACCGTCGACGTGAAGCTGCAGTAGCGCAGCCTCAGCGAAGGCTGCCCCTCCAAGAACTCCTGTGAGCATGACCATAACTGAAATGCAGGCTTCGACGAGCAGCAGCGTACGCGGCGTAGTAGGAAGATTACCGAGCCAGGCAAGTGCCAACGGGGCCATCAACGCCAGCAGGGACAACGTCATGTCAACGACGATAAGCGTTCGCCGGTTGGATAGCGCCGAACTCTCGGGATTCTCCATATCGATCGGTCGACCGAGGAAGCGGCGCCGGAGCCGGAGCAGCCCCGATCGTATGTTCCGCAGCTCGCATCCGATGACCAGCCCGGCCATGAACAACGCTATTATCCACCCGATGCGCTGATAAACGTACCCGTAGAGGTTCTGAAATGCGAATAGCCATATTATGCTGAGCGCCATCGTCGCGAAACCCGTCGCCCAGATGGAGAGTACTATCGCACTTCTCGCTAGCCGCGACGTGAACGCTGTAGGCGAGGTGCTCACCGTGTGGGCTGAACCAGCCCCATCAACAGCCGTATCACAGGCTGCCGCTGGTGCGGCTCGACGTCCCACCCACGATATCAACAGCGTTCCGGCCGCTGCCGCCAACAGTACGAGCAGAACCTCGGGCCATCTCAACGATCGGAGCCAGTCGATTATGCCTCGATGGGCCGTGCTCTCCGCAGTGTCCGCGGGAGCACGACGCAGGGCACCGCGCGATCTCGTGGCAGACTCCCATAGGGCAAGCCTCTGCAAGTATATCGCCGGATGTAGATCGCTGCTGATCTGCGGGTGATTAACCGCGTCCAATTCGGCAGCCCTTTGTCTCAGCTTGGGGGGTGATAGCCAGTCGGTAGCACCGTCAAACCAGGCGGCGTCGAATCTTTTCGAGTTGACGCCTCGCTGCCGATACCGCGCGCTCAGTTCCACGGGATCAACCGAACACAGTCCCGGCTCCGTAGCTGCCAGAATGTGAGCAGGATTCCCCCAAGTGACGACCACTTCCGCAAAGTGGCGTCGCAATGTGGCCCGGATTGACGCGACGTACTCAGCGGATCTCGTACTCAAACCGCCCGGTGCCGCAAACACCGTCATACAGAGCACCGACCGCGGTCTCATCGCCCTGGCAAGCTCGCGATAGAACTCATCAGTGAAGAGTCGCGCGCGCAAGGCCGACGTCGGCTCGCCCAGCCGGGCGATCACAAGATCGTACCGCGACCGCTGTGTCTTCACGAAATACCGCACGTCAACATTGTGCACTGACACGCGTGGGTCGCTGAGCGCCTTGCGATCACACTCATCAAGATAGGGAACGATCAGGGCAAGAGCTTGTGGATCGGGCTCCACGTAATCAACATGCTTCATCGGGTGCAGCAACAGTTCGGCGAGCAAGCCCTCGGCACCGCCGCCTAGAACAAGCACGTTCTGCGGCGAAGGGTGTTGGCACGCCCAGAAGTGAGCCTGCGGAACGAAGGAGTAAGGGTCGGGGAAATCTGCCAGAACCTGGCCGTCACCATACAGCGTGAACTGTCCCGCACGACGCCCCACCGCTAGATTCTGGTATTTCGAGTCGACCTCGGCACACAAGTCGTGTCCCGGGGCGATGTCGTTCCACCGGCGTTGCACCAGTGCCCGGTCCAATAGACGACCCCCAAACACAGATGTCGCCAACGCCGCGCCCGCGATCGCGAGCAAGCCGGTGCCTCGCAGCCGACTTCTGCCCGACGTGCCCAGCAGTCCGACGGACGCTGCAATGCTAAGAGCCGCACAGGTGAGAGCAGTCTGAATCGGTCGCAGGTGATCGACCGCCCAGAAGCTGAACGCCGCTCCGCCGATCAGGCTTCCAACTGATTCGAGGGCGAAGGCGCTGCCGAGATGTATATGCACCCCGCCCGTGCCTGGGGCCCCGTCCGATGACGGGCTGTCGGAATCGCGCTGCGAGAGCCGTCCATTATCAATCCGAATGCACACGACGAGCGGTAGAACCATCCCCACCAGTGCACTGGTTGGCGAGATGAGCACCAGGGCAGCGACCGCACTTCTGGTAAGAGGCATGAACTCGCCCGGCTCAACGCCCAGCCACCCGCGGGCGCCGCGGAACACCCAGAGGTCGACGCAAGCTGCGACGCCAAGCGCCAGCAGCACGGTAATGAGGGTGCCGGCGCAGCGGCGCTGGCGATCCGCTAACCAGCCACCCACGATCGCACCGAAGGCCACGCCGAGAAGCCAGGCGAAAAGCACTACGCCCCACGCGAACTCACTTCCGAACAACAACACCAACCCCTCCCGCAGAAGAAGCGACTGGGTGACTATCGCCTGCACACCCGCCGCTACCACCACCACCGCGATTCTGCCGCTACGGCGCTCGGATTCGTGCGACATGCTTGTCATTGCAGTTCTGCCCATGCGCCCGTCCGGAATGTCGCTGCTCACGCCAACCCTGATATACTACCAGATACTAGCTCTGGGTTCGGAGACGACTTATGCTTGCGTTACTGACAGGGCCACACATACGGCGACCGGAAGAAGTCGGGCGGACCGAGACGGCTGTTGGTCTCGCAGTTCTCTTGCTGCTCGTCGGTATAGTTGTAGCGTTCGTAACCCACGTATCCACTAATAGGGACTTCCTCTTTACCGCTGACGAGACCTCTCACAGCGGGGCGGAGCGGCCGCGCGAGCTCGCGGTGGCCTCGCAGATGCTGCCTTCGCTGGGGGAGGCAGGGTGGCGGCGGATCGGCGAGCCGCAGGCTTTCGCCAACAACATGCTGCAGACGGCTGTCGGGCCCGACGAACTTGTCTTTGCCGAGGCAGGTGTTCAATGGGTGTACCGTGGCCGCTACGCGACGGCCGACCCCGGACCTGGCCGGATCGAAGTTATAGTATGCGATGTGGCCTCACCGACGCAGGCCAGAGAGTTGTGGCGGACTCAGAAACCCAGTGGCGCGGAATCGCTCAACGTCGGAAAGGGAGGGTGGCTGTCCGGAGACCTCCGTCAAGCGGCCTTTTGGAGCGGTCGCCACTACACCAGACTCAGCATAGCAGACGGGCAAGCCGGCACAATCCAACTGGAGCAGCTAGCCGATGCGTTGGCCGCGCTCCAGTTACGCTACGGTCCAGCCGTCCAGAGAGACTCGCAAGGTGCGGAGTACCCACATACATCGCGCAAGCATCTCTATCCAGATTCAACGCATGACAACCCGTTTCCTGATCTAGACCTTCCAGAGTGGCAGAGCCCGAGCAACGTCGCACGCTTCGATGCCGAGAATCTATATCAGAAGATCGACGGGCGCGCGGAGGCCTACCTTAAGTTTCAGGTGGTCCGCCTGGTGTTTGGGACCTACTCACATCGCAGCGACTCCGAACGAACTGTGGACGTCTATTGGTATCAGACGGACCGCCCCGACAACGCTTATGCGATGTACCGCTCCGAGGCGCCGGTCGATGCTGCAAGAGTAGCCTTAGGACGAGAGGCGTACCGCGCCGCCGGCGCAGTGTTTTTCTGCCAGGGGGCAAGCTATGTGCAGGTTCTACCTGCGAGTTTCAACGACGCGGATGCCCGGGTCTCTCTGAGAATCGCAGAGCTTGTGGCGGAGCGCATCGATGAGTACGGTGGCGGCTCCTGGGTCGGGGCGATCCTGCCGCGGCAAGGGTTGATCCCAGGCTCCGTGGAATACGTAGCTCGACGCGCGTTTGGGCTCGGGTTCCTCGATGAGCTATACACGGCCAAGTACGACATCGAGGGCTTCCAGGTCACGCTGTTCGTGCATCGAGCGGACGACGAGGCGCTTGCTCGCGGCATCTTCCATCAGTATGTCAGATTGTTCGGTGAGAACGGCCACGTCATTGACGACCACAGGGACGCGTCGTCCATAATGGCCGTGGGAGAGGTGGCTGGGACGATGAACGTCGTGTTTACCCAGGGGCGCTATCTCGCCGGCTCGATCGGTGCCGGCGCGGTTGGGCCGGTACTTCAGGCGGCACGAACATTCAGAGACAAGATTATCCGGGCCTGTCACGGACCAAACGATGAACCGCTGACTGACGCGGAGGTGGAACCGTAGGCAATTGACCGGTGTGCTGCGCAGACGACACCTGCACAGAAAAGTTGACGAAGACATGAGTGAGGGACTCACATCGCGCCGCGAGATGCTCGTTCGCGGTGCAGGAGCGATGATGGCGGCTGGTGCGGCGGGGACGGGAGCATGGGTGCTGCACAACGTCCTGGGTGACGCCGGTTTGGGTGAGCCTACCGGCGGGGACGTTCGACTCAGGAACTACTTCGCAGACATCGACTTCCCCGCATCCAATCCGCGTATCAGCGTCGCTCTTGGGATGCAAGAACAGACTGACCAGATGGTCCGTGCAGCAATGGGCGGTCTCGCCCCGTCGCTCGGCATGCGGCGGTTCGTAAGGCCGCGCGATGTCGTCCTTGTCAAACCAAACGTCGGGTTCGATCGCTCGCCGCAGCTCGGCGCTACTACAAGTCCAGAGGTGGTGCGCAGCGTCATCAGACTGTGCAAAGAGGCCGGCGCACACCGCATCATCGTCGCTGATAATCCCGTTGAGGCTCCGCAGGCTTGCTTCGCAAAGTCGAAGATAGCCGAGGTGGCAGACGCGGAAGGCGCCCGAGTTATCCTGCCGTCGCAGGTCGATTTTCGACAGGTGGTGGTGCGCGATCATGCGCCCGACCCGAGCAAGGGAGAGGCACTTGGACGTTGGCCTCTCTTATACACGCCTCTCGCGGACGCCGACAAAGTCATAGGGGTGGCGGTGATAAAGGATCACAGTCTCTGCAGCGCCTCAATGAACTTGAAGAACTGGTATGGTCTGCTCGGCGGACGGCGAAACCAGTTCCACCAGGCGATCCAAAACATCGTCAGTGATTTGGCGATGATGATGAGTCCGACGCTGGTAATCGCAGATGCGACGCGCGTCATGATGACGAACGGTCCGACGGGGGGCAGACTCACCGACGTCAAACCGGGCGGCGAGCTTGGCAGGCCCGCCGTCGTCGCATCCGTGGACGCCGTCGCCTGCGACGCGTGGTGCTATCAGCACTTCCTCGGCCGCGATCCTACCGCGCTGGCGTACCTTGATCTGGCACACCGAAAGATATCGGCGCTTATCGCCAATGGGTGCAGACGCCTTTGTGAACGCGACTGGCGCACTTACGATCAACAAGGGAAGCTGCTTATTACCACGCTCTAGACGTGAGCTCTACACCCCGATTACAGGGAAATCGCGCATGACCCGCCTTCGCGAGACTTGGCGCATCAGAATCCGCATCACGACCGTCCGGGTCATCGCGCAGGTGGTGGTTTTCGCTCTCTTCGTGTCGTTCGTGCTGCTGACAACCTTTGCGCACCTCGACCGCTTCCCGGCTCTTCGATTCTGGGTCAGCAAGGTACTGGAGATTGATCCGCTGATCGCAACTGCGACGGCCTTTACAACGCACACGCTTTATAAAGGGCTCATTTGGTCGCTCGTCGTGCTGATTCCGACCTTCTTCCTGGGACGATTCTTCTGCAACTGGTTATGCCCCTACGGTACCCTGCATCACTTTGTCGGCTGGCTGTATCGTAGGGTCAGACAAGAGGACACTCTCAAGGTCAATCGGTATAAGCGAAGCCAGCATGTTAAGTACTACATTTTGTGCGCCATGATGGTGACCGCCTTGTTCGGGAGCCTGCAGATCGGACTCATGGATCCCATATGTCTTCTCTACCGCTCCTTCACCGGTGCCCTCGTACCCGCCGCTGGCATGCCCGTGCAAGGCCTGTTCGGAGATTACCGGCTTCACCGGGGCGCCTGGCTGATCGGGTTTATCATCTTCGGGCTGGTCGCCATGAACCTGATCATCCCGCGCTTCTTCTGCCGCGTGCTGTGTCCGCTCGGGGCGTTGCTTGGGCTGCTTAGCCGCTGGTCATGGTGGAGGATCGAGCGCGACTCCGCGAAGTGTACGGACTGCGATCTGTGCCTGGCCTACTGTGAGGGCGCCTCCGACCCTCATGCCAGGCTTCGCAAATCAGAGTGCTTCGTCTGCTTCAACTGCATTGAACATTGCCCGGAGGGCGCGCTTAAATTCGCCCTCATGCCGCCGAGGCAACACGAAGTCACCGGTCCCGACATGCCAAGGCGGAGGCTTATCTTCGCTGGAGTTATGGGTGTCTTATTCTACCCGTTTGTGCGCACTTCCGGGCGATCCACACGGGACTTCTCCTCCGAGGTCGTCCGTCCGCCGGGAGCAGTCGAGGAGCTGGAGTTCCTGGAACGATGCATCAAGTGCGACCAGTGCGTCCGCGTCTGCCCTACCAATGTACTTCAGCCGGCGGCTTTCGAGGCGGGATTCGAGGGCCTGTGGACACCTATTCTGAACTTTCGAATGGGTCATTGTCAGCTTCATTGTACAGCGTGCGGCCATGTCTGCCCCACGGGGGCCATACGACGAGTTTCCGTCGCAGAGAAGCTCGGGTCGGGTGAATTCCTCCACTCCGGACCCATTAAACTCGGGACCGCCAGCTTCGACGTGGGGCGCTGCCTGCCGTACAGCAAGAACATCCCGTGCGTCGTCTGCGAGGAGGTGTGCCCCACAAGTCCCAAGGCAATCTACACCGAGCGCGAACTGAAGACCGTGCGTGGCGGCAGAAAGATGGCACTGTCGTCCACGAAGAATACGGTCACCGTTAGTGACTGGCCCGATCCCGGACGAGCCCTCGGCCAGCGCGTGCTATTCACGATAAGCGAGTGGAAGGGGGATGAAACCACTGCGTACTACCTGTCTGCCAGGCACTCCGACGGCATGACGGAAGTCCACCGGATCGTAGCGAACGACGTCGACACGCTGATGATCGAGGGCGAGTTCGCGCGCCAGCCTGAAGCCGGAGAGCCCGTGACGCTACAGATGGAGGTCAAGATCCCCAAGGTTGACACCAACCTGTGCATCGGTTGCGGTATTTGCGAACGGGAGTGCCCCGTCGTTGGGGATCGTCGCGCTGTCTACGTCACTGCCGAGGGCGAAACGCGGTCACAACATTACGCTCAACGTGACCGCAACCGCTCGTTACGCCTCATCAAGACGGCGCCGGTTCGACCGGCAAGTTGATGACGAGCCTGTCAAACTGGTTCCTGTGCACCGGTGCCCGACCTGAATCATCCTGCATGACTCTGCGTGCCCTCTGAGCGCCAGGCTGTTCCGCTCTGCACGAAGCAGCGCGAGTGGGCCAAGTCGCGCGCTCCGCGCTGTGCACATGGTTGCATGTCTGGCCTGCGGAGTACATATTACATGCCGGTGGACGAGGATGCACCCGAGGGTTGTGCTATGATAGAGCTGGCCATAGCTGGTGCTTCAGGACGGATGGGGCGGTGTACGCTGGAGCTGGCGTCGCGCGACGCGCGCTTCTCGATCACGGCAGCTTTGACAGAAGAGGGCTGCGCAACCTGCGGCTCAACGGTACGCCTGGGGGACTGCGAGTTGCAGATCGTCGATAGACTGGGGACGTCCTGTGACGTTCTCATAGAGTTTACCGAGCCGGCGGGGACGATGGCCTGGCTCGATGTCTGCCAGCGCCTGGGGATAGCGGCAGTGATCGGCGCAACCGGACACGATGAGCATCAGCTTGCACTTATCCGCGATGCGGCACGCCTTATCCCAATAGTGAAAGACGTTAATTTTAGCAGAGGTGTACGCCTCATGATTGAAGCGGCCGCCACCTTAGCTAAAGCGCTCGGCGACGATTATGACGTCGAGGTGGTCGAAGCCCATCACCGATATAAGATTGACGCCCCCAGCGGTACCGCTCTTGCCATCGTAGATGCGATCCAACGCGCAGCCGGACGAGCCGGGAATGCACAGGTCGTGTTCGGGCGACGCGGGGATACCGGAAAACGCCCCACGGGGCAGATCGGCGTTCACGCACTTCGACTTGGAGACGCGGCGGGGCAGCACGAGATCCTCTTCAGCGGCAACGCGGAGACGATCGCGCTGCGGCACACCGTGCACTCGCGCGAGACCTTCGCACGAGGAGCGCTCGATGCCGCTGCGTGGGTTGTCGGAAAGGAACCCGGGTTGTATTCCATGCGGGACGTCGCAAGCTGACTCACGGTGCACGATCCGGCGCTGCCGATCCGCGGAACGCGGGTAAGCACGCAGTTCATGCACGGGTCGCCTGGGCTTCCGGGCTTGCAGAGATGACGCCTATCTGCTCCCCGTCGTTCAACTGCGGGCGGCCAGGAACTCAACCACGTCGATCTTGCCGACGATTCCAACGATGTTCCCGTCGTCGAGCACCACAGCGACGTTGTGTGCATCGAACACCGTTTGGACCTTTGATAGGGGGTCATCCAATGTGACTTGCCCCTCCAATCGCTTTGCAGCCCGTAGGACGGGGTCGTCCGCGGTGCAGGTGCCACTGACAAGCGTCTGCAGAAGATCCACTTCGTGGATCATCAGATACGGCTCCCCGGCGCAGGCACTCACAGGCATTTGGGAGATTCCCAGTTCGCTCATCCTCTTCGCGACGCTGGCCAGCGTTTCGTCTGGAGCGGCGAACTCGACGTGTCTGCCCTTGAACTGCAGCAGTTGTCGTACCGTACCAAGACGCTCCTCCCACCCTAGGAAGCCCATGTCCTTCATCCACTCGTCGTCGAAGCACTTGCTGACGTAGCGATCACCGGAATCGGGCAGAACGACGACAACCAGCCGTCCGGGACCAAGTTCTCTGGCAATCTCTAACGCCCCGAACAACGCTGTCCCCGCTGATCCTCCCGCAAAGATACCCTCCTCACGCACCAACCTTCTTGCCGTAAGGAATGAATCCCGATCTGACACCTGACGTATTTCATCGATGACCGACATATCCAGCGTGTCCACCATGAAATCATGTCCGATGCCTTCCACCACGTATACCCTCGGATCGTCCGTCTCGCGTCCGTGGAAGCGGTCGTAGTAGATGCTTCCCTCGGGGTCGGGGCAGACGATCTTAAACGGTCGTCCTGCTTCGGCTGTCTTCTCGCGCAGGTACTTACCCGCTCCCGATATAGTCCCACCGGTGCCTATCCCGCCTACTAGGCAGTCAATCTGTCCGTCGGTATCCTCCCAGATCTCCGGTCCGGTGGTGAGATAATGTGCCTCCGGATTGTCCATATTGTGGTACTGGTTGGTGTAGAACGCGCCCGGCGTCTCCCGGGTGATCTTCTTGGCGATCTCGACATAGCTCTCGGGGTGGTCGTGAGGCAGATCGGTTCTGGTAACGACAACCTCAGCCCCGTACGCCTTGAGCATATCGATCTTCTCTTTGCTCATCTTGTCGGGGATTGTGAAAACGCAGCGATAGCCCCGCACGGCGGCAGCCATAGCCAATCCCAGGCCGGTGTTCCCTGAGGTGCTCTCGACGAGCGTGACTCCGGGCTTGATCAGCCCCTTCGCCTCAGCACGCTTTATGATATGGACGGCCATCCGATCCTTCACCGAGCCTCCGGGGTTGAGTTGCTCCATTTTGGCTAGAATCGTAGCCATACTGTCGTCGACCATGCGGTTGAGCTTGACCAGCGGGGTCCGGCCGATCAGATCAAGAACGTTCTCGTAGTATTTCATGGGTGTCCCCTGCGACGCCCCGCGCCGTGTGCGCTTACTCGGCGTCAATCGTAGCCGCGGTGCGCGGAGCCCGCGGTCTACCGCCTAGCGCGATTCCTCGGAGCATGAGCACGGAACCAGTTGCCGGGCGAATACGAAGCCATCGCCCCCACCCGTGCAGCGCCCGTTATCATAACGCGACGTGTTGTCCAGATGCAAGTCGCTGTTCCGGCCATGTTACACACCTGCGGAGCCTCCCGGCCGTTGGCTGGAGCACCGGTCCGCATCCTCGTGCCGACGCCGGGTGCACGCCGTAAGCCTCTCGGGAAGCCGGTGCCGGATGCGAGTGCCGTCGCGTCAGACCGCCCGCGCCCGCCAGTGACCCATGTGTTCCTAGTCCCCGAGCCCTGCGCTGACCGACTCCACCGAACTCTCCGCCTCGTCTTCGAGCGCTTGTTGATACGCTTGACGGGCCCGTTCGATCCTACGCTGGTGATAGGCCCTAGCCTCGTACCCCATGGCGGAAAGGTCCATCGCCAACATGGTTTCCCAATGCCTTTTGAGCCTAGATGCCTCAGTCGCGTCCGCCATAGCCCTGTGCCTCCCACCGTTACGCGGCCGCGTACAGCGCGGCCTCGTTTGGTCCTGCCATCCAGAGCCGGCCCGCGCGTCGCTTGGAGCCGGCCCTACGGAATCAGTTCCTGCATCTGAAGGATCGGCGGGTGTCGACCGGCACATAAGCACTTGCCCAGCGCGCGATCCCGTGCTCGGTTCTGGAGGATTCGAGCTGTTGCGGTCAGCGGCCCAGACGGCCTCAGGACGGTAGAGTCACACCAGTGCCTCGGCTTCGACAAACACGCGAACGTCAACAGCTTTGATATGGTCCGTGAATGTGAACACCGGATTGATGTCCAGCTCACGGATCGTCGGGTTGTCCACGAGCATCCGGGATACTCTCTGGATCAACTCCGCCAACGCCGTTAGATCGACGCCGGGCTGGCCTCGGATGCCGCGAAGCAACGGATACCCCTTGAGCTGTTCCATCATCTCCACTGCCTCCACGGCGCCTACGGGAGCGATCTTGAACGCGACGTCCCCCAACGCCTCGACGAAGATGCCACCCAAGCCCAACATGACCACGTGCCCAAGCCCGCGCACCGCTTTCGCCCCCACGATGACCTCTCGTCCGGGGCGAAGCTCTTCCTGCACGAGCAGCGTCGGCGAAGCCTTGCGGAAGCGTTCAAGAAGTCGCTCGGCCTCTGCGCGCACAGCATCGCTGGTCTGCAGGCCCAACACCACGCCACCACTGTCCGTCTTATGGATAAGCCCCTCAGCATCGATCTTCAGCACGATCGGGTAACCGATCTGTTCGGCACCGGCTACGCAGCCGTCGACGTCTTGCGCCGTGGCGTATCGCGCCACCGGAATCCCATAGCAGGACAGGAGACCAAAGCAATCCGCTGCACCGAGCGCTACAGCTTGCTCTTCAGATGGACGCGCCCCGGCGCTCCTGCCGGCGGACCGGATGATTACACGGGCGCGAGCGAGGCTCGCTTCCGGGATTGACGGCATGAGGCACGAGTCGCCGGCCCGCTTCGATCGTTCGCGCGCAGCGGCATACCTACCCATGGAGACGAGCACTTTGGCACCAGTGTCGGGCATATCGTAGATAGGCACGCCCGCGTCACGGATCACCTTCAGTGTTTCGGCCCAGCCTCTCTTCTCAGTCATAACGGTGGCGATGATAGGCTTGGTCGACGTGCGGGCGGCCTTGGCAATCTCCCGCGCAATCCCAAGTGTGTCCACAAAAAACGGCGTGACGAAATTCAGAAACACCGCGTCGACGCTTTCATCGTTGAGCAGAGCGTTTAAGGCTGCAGAGAAATGCTCGGGGCCAGCGGTAGCCAGCACATCGATCGGATTACTGATTGAGCTCTCCGGATACAGCGCCCCACGCAGTGATCTCTCAGTGCTTTCTGAGAGCTTCGGCATCACCATTCCACCCTCGATCAGCTCATCAGTGGCGATTATGGCCGGCCCCCCCGTGTTGGCGATCATGCCCACGCGGGAACCTCTCGGTACCGGTTGAGACGCAAAGCCGACCGCTGACTGGCACAGTTCTTCCAGGTTTCGAAAGGCGACGAGCCCTGCCTTGTCAAACACCAGTTCCACGGTCGTGTCCTGGGTCATCAACCCACCGGTATGTGATGACACTGCTCTGGCACCCTCGATGGTCCGCCCCACCTTCATCACCAGGATCGGTTTGTGTGGCGTCACTTCGCCCGCCGCTTCCAGGAACGCTCGTGCGTCCGGCAGACTCTCGATGTGCACGATGATGACTCTGGTCTGATGGTCACGGCCGTAGTAGCGAATGATCTCCGGGATCGATACGTCGCACGCGTTGCCGTTGCTCGCGTATAGTCGTACGCCAACTCCCAGTTCCGCAATACGCTGGTGTATCACCTCGCCGACGCCACCGCTCTGCGCGATGATGGAGATGTGGCCGGGCTGGGGTCGCGTGAACGTGAAGTTGCAGTATGCGCGGACGGCCTCGTCGGTGTTGATGATCCCCTGGCAATTCGGCCCGAAGACTCTGATACCGGTCTTCTCGGCAACCGCGACAAGTGCATCTTCCAGCGCCGCCCCGGCGTCGCCGATCTCGCGGAAGCCGGCCGTGTTGACGATCACCACTTTCACGCCCTTCTCGGCGCACTGCTGGACGCACGCGGGCACTTGTGTGTTCCTTATGACGATGTGGGCGACGTCAATAGTACCGGGTGCGTCGAGAATCGACGCATAGCTTCTAAGCCCGCATATTCCTCCACACTTCGGGTTGATTGGGTAGATACGCCCCGTGTACCCGAAGTCGAGCAGGTTCTCTATGATGCGATGCCCGATGGTGAGTTCGCGATTTGAGGCCCCGACCACCGCCACGGCATGGGGCGAGAATAGCACATCAAGCTCCATAGTCTGAATCTCCGCGCGAGAGCCTGCCAGAGGAAAAGGGTACACGCAGCCGCGGGCCGGGACAATTGCACCGTATTACTGTCACGGGACCGCGGGCCATTTCGGCGACGCAGCCCGCGAGTGTCGCATGCCTCTGGCGGTCGCACCCGCAACTGGGTCGACGGCTCTATGTACGTTCCAGCAGCGGCACGTTGCGTTCCACCGTCGGTGACCCTGCCGGACATGTCAGCGCGGCAGCGCGCGCGGACGCGCATGCACGACTATCCGATCGGCAGCCTGCGCCCCTTCTCCAGCCGACGCTTCACGAAAAGCAGGCATTTCGCGGCCCGGGTCTTCGACTCGGGGCTTGGACTCTCGTTGCACCATTCGTGAGACGTGGTACGAGCGGCTGCAAACACATCACTCAGCACTGTCGGCGAGCGTTCCAAGGACTCCACGGCTCGGAGTCGGCGAAGCCTGAGTCGCCTACTTCCCGGCGTTGTCGATCTCTTGTTTGGAACCCAGCAGTACGAGTGTATTGGGGTGCTGCTTGCGCCATTCGCCGAGCGACACGACGGGCGGTTCCTCAATGAACGGGATAACCTCTCCCCTTCGCGGCCCTGAAATGGCTGTCCACCCGCTCTTATCGAGTGGATACCACAGACTCTCCGTTCTGCGATCGAAGATAATGAAGATATCATTGTAGACGTACCCGCTTACGCCAAACAGGTCGACGTCGCCCTCGCGCTCACGTCCGTGCACCACGGACAGTTTGGCCAGCGGTCACCATCCCACCGTCACCGGCTTTCGGCCCAGCGAATCATTGACAAGCTCGTGATGATCAAGCAGGGCCACAGGATAAGCGCGAGCGTGCTCTCCAAGCGCATAGCCGATTACCATGATCTCGTCGTTGCTCTTCGGTTTGGCTTGCCCACGGAATCGGCTGGAAGGTATCTGCAACAAACGGGGATCGTCGGGCTTTACGAATAACGGGTCGTCTATTGCCCTTATGCTATCCTTCCCTATCCCGAACTGCAGGTCGGAGGCTGGGATAGGAGCATCCGTGAAGTCGTACCATTGGGCATCGGCCCCGGAGTGCGCCCCTCCCGCCCAAAGCCAGGTTTTGTCGTCTTCGACCTTTACTTTCTTGCTGTTGGGCCCGAGGCGCCCCCGTCGCTTCCGCGGTCCCGCGTTGTCATCGCCAGCCATGGCCGTGGGTCCACCTATCAGCAGTACCAGTGCGAGGGTCCGCCGTAACCACATGAGTTGAAGGCATCGTAAGCGACTCAAATCAACGTCTCCTTAGTACCTCCTAAACCCACGGCCTCTGGCCGTGGACCGGAAGAGGTTCGACCGT